>JAISMA010000071.1 GCA_031276985.1 Helicobacteraceae bacterium
ATCTTCAAAGGAGCAAGCCTTGAACTTACCTTCTTACCGCAAGTTGCGCTACGGCGTTATGGCGTTTGCCACGGCGCTTACGATCGCGGTTCCGTTTATCACGATCAACGGTCATCACATATTTCTGCTGTCGTTTGATCACAAGCGCCTTGAACTGCTTGGCGTCGCGTTCGACACGCAGGAGTTTTACCTGATGCCGTTTCTGCTGATGTTCGGCTTTTTGTTTGTCTTCGCCGTTACGACGATCGGCGGGCGCGTTTGGTGCGGCTGGGGCTGTCCGCAAACGATCTATCGCGTCATCTACCGCGATCTGATCGAAGGCGCGATCTTTGGGCTTCACAAACGCGCCAACAAGCAAAAGCCAATCGACTACTCAAAGCCGATTAACCGCGTGAAAAAGCTGGCGGCGTTTTTGATTTGGGTTGCGCTGGCGTTTTTAGCCGCGTCCAATTTCAGCTGGTTTTTCGTGCCGCCCGAAGAGTTTTTCGTCTATATCCAAAATCCGTCCGAACATCCCGTGTTGATTGGCATGGTCGCCATTATCGCGTCGTTTTTGATATTTGACGTAGCCTTTATGGGCGAAAAATTCTGCGCGGTTATCTGTCCTTACGTGCGCGTCCAATCCGCAATGTACGATCGCGACACGGTCTATACGATCTACGACGAAAAGCGCGGCGGTAAAATCTACGAAGGCGACGAAAAGCTAGGCAAAAAACCGCTTGGAAAAGACGACGAATGCACGGGATGCGAAGCGTGCGTGATCGTCTGCCCGACGCATATCGACATTCGCAAGGGATTGCAGCTCGAATGTATTAACTGCCTAGAGTGCGCCGACGCCTGTAAAAGCGTGATGAATCGGCTCGGCAAACCTTCGCTGGTGAATTGGACTAGCGCCCGCGCCAATTTCGGCGAGGGCAAAACCCGCTTCGCGCGCTTTCGTACAATCGCGTACGCCGTTTTATTGACGCTAGTCTTGAGCGCGATCGCGGTGATGAGCGGCAAAAAGGAGGGAATGTTGCTTGACATCACCAAATCAAACCGCCTTTACAAAATCGAAGCGATTGGCGACGTTAAGCGCGTTAGCGCCGAGTACACTTTCTTGTTTACCAACACCGACGACAAGCCGCATCAATACTACTTCGAAGTAATCTCGCCAAGCGGACTGAAGATACTTTCGCCGAGAAAGCCGTTTGAGATTAAAGGCGGCGCAAAGAGCAAGCAGATCGTTGTCCTCTACGCCGACGACGCGCTCGCCGATAATCCATCCGAAGACGAGAATTTCAAAGCGCGCATTCGCGCATTCGCGCAGGACGATCAGAATATCAGCGTGTTTAGAGACGCGGCGTTTATCTATCCCGCCAAGAGCAAGCTGGAGTAACATATGATCGAATTGGAGCTATATCCGCTGTTTGCCACCGCGCCGTTTTTGGCGAGTTTCGCGGCGGGTATAGTAGCCTTTTTAGCGCCTTGCGTTTTGGCGCTCGTGCCTTCGTACGTCTCTTACGTTTCGGGGCTTTCGCTAAGGCAGATTCAAAGCTCCGAAACGCTCGGCGCGAAAGAGCATATTCGTCTTGTGGCGACGGCGCTTTTGTTTGTGTCGGGCTTTTCGTGCGTGTTTATTCTTATGGGTTTATTCGGCGATCTGGCGCTTAGCAAATTAGCCGCAAGCGAGTGGGCGCGAATAATCGGCGGCGCAATCATTATTGTTTTCGCGTTGCATTTTGCGCGTATCGTTAACATACCGCTACTCAACATCCAAAAACAGGCAAATTTCGCCGCCAAAGGCGCTTTTTTATCGCCCTTTATTTTGGGGATAAGTTTTGCGCTAGGTTGGAGTCCGTGCGTGGGACCGATTGTCGGCGCGATTCTTGCGATGGGCGTTTATGAAAGCGGGCGCGGCGTGGCGCTAATGAGCGTTTTTTCGCTGGGGCTTGGTTTGCCGTTTATGCTGATCGCCTTTTTCGCCTCTTGGACGCTTGGAGCGCTTAACAAAATCAAACCTTATTATCGCTGGGTCGAAATTATCGGCGCTATTTTGCTTGGCGCGATCGGCGCAAGTTATATCTACGACGGCGTTAGGATTTTGACGTTATGAAGCGCCAAAAATCGCTTGGGTTTAGTCTGTTACGCAACTTCAAACATTCGCTTAACGGGCTAATCGAAGTAACCAAAAACGAAACGCCGATGAAAGCGGAATTACTAGCGCTAATCGTAGGAAGCGCGATCTTAATCGTATGGGATATTCCGTTTGTATATCGCGCTATTTTATTTATCTCTTTGTTGCTACCTATTTTCGCCGAACTTATTAACAGCGCGATCGAAAGAGTCGTCGATCTAATCACAAGCGATTATCACGAACTTGCCAAAGCCGCCAAAGACGCGGGAAGCGCTATCGTATTTCTCTCGCTTGTCATAACGGGTTTGATATGGGCGGTTACGATCTGGTTTTTTTGCTTTAGCGCTTAAACCCAATCAATCCCTCCGTCCTCCCCGCCCCCGAACGACAGTCAAAACGCCGCCCTCGACACTCCCGTCCCCTCCCGTAATGCCCGCGCAAGCGGCTATCCAAAACATTGCGAAGCGATGACAAGCGTTTGCGAATGTCAATGCGGTCGACGATTGGGGAGGGAGGAGGGCGTTTTATGCGGGCGCGGCGAAGCGCTATAATTTGATTTGCGGCGCGGCAGACGACGGCGCGTTTAACGCGAGGAAAGTCCGGGCTACGGCGGAGCGGGGTTCCGCTTAACGAGCGGCGAGAGCGATCTTAGGGAAAGCGCAACAGAAAATAAACCGCCGCGTTTAACGCGGTAAGGGTGAAACGGCGGCGTAAGAGACCACCGAGCCTTTGGCGACAAAGGTTGCAGGCAAGCCCAACCCGTAGCAAGAGGCGTCAGGTTAAAGCTCCGCGCAAGCGAACGCCTCGCTTGAGTCGTTTGGCGACAAACGACCTAGAGAAATCGTCGTCCAAGACAGAACCCGGCTTATCGCCGCGCCGCAAAAACGCATAAAATTTGCCGATTACAAATAAACGACGACAAAGATTGGAACTATACGACGACGAGAGGCTGAAGACGATCAACTCTGGCGGCGCGCGAAAACTACGCGACGCGGTTTTGAAACGCTAGGCGCAAACAACGCAGCTACGATTGCGCGTTGCCCGTTGCAAAGACGGCAAAAGACTTTGACATTGATCGCCGCGCCGTAAAAACGCATAAAATTTGCCGATTTATGATTGCCGCAAAACAAAACGCGCCGACGAAAAAATACTTTGGATGCGATCTTCGCGCCGCAAAACGTTTTTGATTAGTTTTTTGATTGTATAGTTACCCATTCAAAACGAAGGAACGACAATGAAAAAAACCCTATTGATAGGCGCGGCGATTTTCGCGCTGGTTTTGTGCGGTTGCTCCACCAAAGTTACGCGAGTCGACGCGGGCGAGACGATCGATCTTAGCGGCGATTGGAACGACGCGGATTCCAGAATGACGGGCGAGACAATGATCAAGGATATGCTCAATTCGCCTTGGCTGGCGCGATTCTACGCCGCCAATAAGAAAACGCCCGTTTTAACGGTCGGCGAGATCAAAAATCTTAGCCACGAGCATATCAACACGGAAACGTTTATCGGCGACATTCAATACGCCATAATCAACTCGGGCGAAGCGAAGTTTATCGCCTCAAGAGACGATCGCTTTGACGCGCGCGAGGAACGCAAAGAGCAGGATCAATACGCCAGAGAGGACACGCGCAAAAAAGAGCGTCAAGAGATTGGCGCGGATTTCATCGTAAGCGGCGTGATCAACACGATCATCGACAGCGAAGGCAAAACGGCGGTTAAGTACTATCAAGTAGATTTGATGCTTACCAACATAGAAACGCAGGAGATCGTCTGGCGAAAGCCGCAAAAAATCAAGAAACTAATCGAAAATAAAAGAGTGCGCCCATAATCGATGCGAGCCGCGTTTTTCGCCGTCGCCGCATCTTGCGCGTTTATCGGTTGCGCTCCGCATTCAAGCGGCTTCGCGCAAGTTGAAAACCATTTAAGATCGGGCAATTCGCAAGCGGCGCTAAAAACGCTGGAAAGCAAGCCGCCGCCCGATCGCGACATGGTTGTGTTCGAGCTTAATCGCGCTATGATTTTGCAGGATTTGGGACGTTATGAAGATAGCGCCGAATCGTTTGAAACGGCGAAAAAACTTTTTACCGAATACGACGCGATCAGCGTTAGCGAGCAAGGCGCGTCGCTACTCATAAACGACGGCGCGATCGCCTACAAAGGCGCGGATTTTGAGCGCGTTTTAACAAGTTTTTACGCGGCGATTAACTATCTGCTAAAAGGCGATCTTTACGGCGCCAGAGTCGAAATTATGCAAGGCGACGAGCGGCTAAAAGCGATCGATTCGGGCGCGTACGAAGACGACGCGGCGCTAAGGTATTTAAGCGGCGCGGTTTTTGAGGCGCTAGGCGAAAACGGCGACGCGCTGGTTTCATACCGTCAAGCCTACCGCGTATACAAAGAGGGTTATTTCGGCGTCGGCGTTCCAGATTATCTAAAAAACGATCTGTTGCGTTTATCCAAGCGTTTGAGCGTTACGCAAGAACATGAACAGTACAAAAGCGAGTTCGGCTTATCGGGCGATTTTGGCGCGATCGGCGCAAATCAGGGCGAGCTTATCGTGATTTTAAGCGGCGGTTTCGCGCCAATCAAACGAGCGGACGAAATAATGGTCTCAAGTAGCGTCGGGCTAATCGGCGTTTCGCTCCCGCATTACGAAACGCGCCCGTTTGCCGCGCCGCCATGGTTTTTGATTGACGATACGCAGACTAGTTTTGATCTAATAGAAAACGTGTCGGCGATCGCGCTGGAGACGCTAAAAAACGATATGCCCGCCATTACGGCGCGGGCGATTGCGAGAATTGTCGCAAAAAAAGGCGCGGAAGTAGCGGCGGCGGCCGTTGCGGGCGGGGGTAAAAACGACGGCGCAGCCGCGGTCGCGGGACTTATCATGAGCATTTTCAACCTTGCGACGGAAGTGGCGGATACGCGCGGCTGGTACATTCTGCCCGATCGCGTTTATATCGCCCGCGCAAGGTTAGATCAAGGCTTTCATCGCGTAACGATCGGAACTAAAGCATATAATATCGAGATTAAAGCGGGCGAACGACTGTTTCTCGCGCCGCGTTTGTACTAAAACTCTCTGAAAGGAATTGCATGCGTTGGACGGCGTTAATTGTTTCGGCTATCGTCGGATTTGGATTTGTCGCGTGCGCACAAAAAAGCGGCGAAAACGTCGCGCCAAAATGGATAAAGGGCGTCAGCGATTATCCCGCAAGCCGCTATATAACGGGAATCGGAGGCGGCGCTACGCAGGAGATAGCCGCCGATAACGCGAGAAACGATCTCGCCAAAACGATCGGCGTTAGCGTGGAAAGCTCGACAAGATCGCAAACCTCCGCCGCGCATTCGGGCAAGTACGAAAGCGCGTTTTCAAGCGCGGTAAACGTTCGCGCAAGCCAAACGATCGTCGGCGCGGAAATTGCCGATCGCTACTACGACGAAGCGAGTCAAATTTACTACGCGCTGGCTGTTTTGGATCGCGCCAAAAGCGCTATGAGACTCGCCGCGCAACTTTCGCAAAAAGAGATTGAAATCGACGCTTTGCTAAAAGAAGCCAACGACGAAAGCGACGCGCTGAATAAATTAAGAGCGCTAAACGGCGCGAAAACGGCGCTGGACGACAGACGCGAAATTGCGGCGGTTTTAGCCGCGATCGACGTTGCGCCGCCATCCGCGTATTTGGGAGAGAGCGACGTTCTGACTCAAAGACGCGCCGCTTTGCGATCGGTAAAGTTTTCGGTGGGCGGAGATTACGAGGGCAAAAAGTTGTTAGCCGAAGCGATCGGCGCGGCGGGCTTCACGCTTGCCGATCAGAGCAAAAGCGATTATCAGGCGATCGGATACTTCAAAAACGTCGTCCGCGCCGAAAACGGCTGGCAGTGGGCTAACGCGATTCTTGAAATCGAGATCGTCGATTACGAATACGGCGCGACGAGACATTCGTTCAATTTCGAGGTCAAAGAATCGTCGCAAAACGCCGAAACCGCCAAAGCGCGCGCGCTTGAAAGAATGCGAAGCGAATTGCCCGACAAACTTATGTACTTCATCGTTTCCGCGCCCGCCGACGCGCATTCGCTTGATTAAGTCTTGTCAAGCCGCAAGATCGGCGAAAAGGCGGGGAATTAACCGAATTGAATTAAAATTAAATATTCTTTTGTATATAATTCAGCCAAACACTAATAATTTTGGCGGGCAAGCGTGAAAAAGAGTCTATATATATTTTTCTTATTTAGTTTATCGGCTTTCGGGGCGATTTCGTCGTTAGAACGCGGATTACTCGCGGCAGGCGAAGGCAACTATCGCGCCGCCGTTCATCAATTTTCCAAAGAGATCAAAGAGCGCCCAAAAAACGCGCAGGCGTATATAGCGCGCGGCGATACTTATTGTAAATTGGAGAATTATAAAAGCGCGATTGCGGATTACACCAAAGCGATCGAGCTAAGTCCAAAACTTGGCGCTAAAGCGTATTCAAGCCGCTCCAAAGCCTACGTCGCCTTAAAAGAATATACAAAAGCGATTTTGGATCTTAACGTCGCCGCGAATTTGAGTCCAAACGCGCAGATTTATTATGATCGCGCCGAAATTTATCTTACGATTGGCAACCACAAAGCGGCGATCGGCGATTATAGCGCTGGAATCGCTTTGGAACGTACTCCCGTCAAAGCCTACGGCGAGCGCGGCAACGCCTATTTGGGCGCGAAAGATTACGAGAAAGCGTTAAACGATTTTTCGCGGTTAATCAGTTTGGAGCCGCAAAACGCTTTGGCTTATAACGGGCGGGGCGCGGCTTACGCGGGGCGCGGCGATTACTCCAGAGCGATTTCGGATTATACGATAGCGATTAGATACGCGCCGCAGGATGCTTCCGTTTACTTAAATCGCGCGGCGGCGTACGAAAAAATGGGCGAAGAAAAAATGATGATTGCCGATTACAGCCAAGCGATCAGTATAGATCGCAACAATCCGTCGACATATATAAAACGCGCCAACGCTTACATCGAAACGGGCAAAGACAAAGAAGCCAAGATCGACGCGCAAAGAGCATGCGAACTTGGCGATTGCGCTTTGCTGGAAAAGTTAAAAGCGGGCGAAACGCAAAAGAAAAAGACCTTTTGGTTTTTTTAAGCGATCAGGCGATCGCGGTTAGTTTATTACGATCGCGCCGCCGAATATATTTGGTTTTTAGAAAATCGCGCAAATTTAATGATTTTATTAGAAAATGCGCGGTTATTCGCATTCCTCGCGCGCTAGTTGCCTATAGTTTACAGACGATCTGTTATCTGAACTAAATTTTTGAAATTCTTTAATTATTTCTTTTTTATTTGCTTCGCGCTCAAAAATAGCTATCGCTTCTTCGCCGCGAGTCGCAAACAGAAGTCCAATCGCATCTCCTCTATGGCGATTATGGACGTCGTCGTTTCGCTGGCGCAATGTTATGCCCAATTCGTAGTAATTCTCTATCGCTATTTCCGACAACAATTTCCAATCTTCAAGCGTTAGTTTTCGTTGTAAATTATGGACTCTGCATGTTTTAACGCCAAATCGAAAAAACTTAAAGCCGCGTCCGCCAAACTCAAGCCCTACAGTATCGTCAAGAGCTTGTTCAAGTTCTTTAATTCGTTTTTCTTTTTGTTTTAATTCTTCTGGAGTTAATGTTTTATTATCGTCCGAACATGCAAATCCCGCAAGCGAAGGCGCTGGAGTTTTCGCGCAACCGCCGCAAAGCAAAACAACGCAACCAACCAACGCCGCTTCTATAAACTTCAAACCATGTTTCGTTGCCGATTCTTTTTAGAAAATCGCGTAATCTTAATTCGCAAACGCCCAAATAAGCGCCCGCAAATCAAACAATAGCGAAACTAAAAGCGTTAGGCGGCGCCGATCGCGTCGGCTTGCGATTTGGCGATTAGCGCG
>JAISMA010000179.1 GCA_031276985.1 Helicobacteraceae bacterium
CCATTATTTCCGTCGTTTTATCAAGCGCGGTTACGATCTTTGTATAATGCGCTATATCGTCGAATGAAAGCGTTTCGTTTTTGCGATCTTTTAGCCATTTTTGCGCGGGCTGATAACCGCCGATATAAAACTCCCATGCGTTTTGCGAAACGCCGCCGAAATACTGATCGGCGTTGATATGTACTTTGCCGTCCGCAAAAACGATTTTTTCGACGATATTGTTTCCGCTTTTTGGAAAAGTCGCGTTTATATGCGGCAAACTTTCAAGCAGATGAAGCTCGCGCAATGTTTTACCCAACTCTGCTAATCGCCAAAACGTTGTTGCGTCTTTTGGATAGGGAACGCGGGGGAAATCGATTTTGAGAAACTCTTTGTATTTTTCGCGGTATGTCGGCGAATGTAAAACCGCGTAAATATAATCAAGCAGATCGATCGGCGCAAAACTATTACGATCGTTTTCTTTTTCGGGCGTAAAGGACAAATTAAGATTTTTGGATATTTGCTTCACAATGCGCGTATTAACATTCGGCGTTCTTTCAAATTCGCGCCCAAGTTTATTCTCTTGAGAACATAGATACAGAGGGGCAATGCTAGATAACCCTTTATTTGAATACGCAATTCTGCTGTCGATAATAGATTTGGTTAAAAATATATGACTCCAGTTATCGGCTATCGCCTGTCTGCTGAAAATCAGACCAACGTTGTCCGCGTTCAAAAAATGACGCATAACGGCGTCGCGCGCTCTTCCTATTTTGCTTGCGTCGTAATATATAAATCTGTCGTCAAAAGGGCGATAACTGATATTAGCGATTAACGATTCGTCCGCTTTGATTGCAAAACGATTGGATATATTTTTTGCCAAATCGCGTTTATTGGTGTTTACAAAAACGGCGTCTTCGGAGGTTACAACGCCAACCGAATTATGCGAAAAAAGCTCATGGATACTGAAGTTTTTGCCGTATTTGTTTGAAAAAGAAAAATCCTTTGGAGTAAAAAAATAATTCGGAGCGATCGGTTTTAGAACGCTAAAATGTTCTGAAAAAATTTTATTTTCGGCAAGCCATTGATATTTCTCTTTTCTTAATCCAAATAGATCGATATGATAAACTTTAGCCAGATCGCCTTTTGATTTTTTGTCGGTTTTGACAAATATATTGATCGATACGCCCTGTTGAATATCAAAGACATTTTCATCCTTGCTTCCATCCGTAGCGCTCTCTTTTTTCATTACGTTGCCATGCAGATCTACAATGTAGATTTTATCAAACATTTGCAAAAGGTGATAACGCATTCCTCTAAAGGTTGGATTATCCAAAAAGCCGTGATTATTGATATACGCGACAATGCCGCTTTGTTTTCTTTCTATAAAATGCTCGGCAAGGCGAATGAATTTAACGTAATCGTCATTGATTCCCTTAAAGTTTTTCTCTTTTAGTCTGCCTCCGCTTGGCTCTTGCTTGTATACTTCTAGTTGCTCGCCGATCCACTCGTTTTTATTTGCCGATTCTGCGCTATAAGGAGGATTTCCTAAAACTACCATAATCGGCGATTCTTGTTTAATTTTACTTGCAAGAGCCGACTCTTCGGCGATAAAACCATAAAACGAAGCCGTGTTGTATCTTTTTTCGCCCTCTAGCGAATTGCTCAAAAATATATTAAAACGTTGATCGGTTTTATTTATAAATCCCGTCTCTTTTAATATAACGTCTAACTTTAAGTGAGCCATTGCGTACGAAGCCATTAACAATTCAAGCCCAAATAGGCGCGGAATTAAATGCTCTATTACATAGCTATTCCACGCGCCTTTGTTTGGATTTTCATCATAAATAACGCGAATTACTTCGGCTAAAAACGCGCCTGTTCCAGCGGCGGGATCGAGTATTTGCACTAAATGTTCTTCTTTGGCGTTTTTCTTGATTTTGCTGGCGTCTCCAAGCCCTTCGCGCAAGCCAAATTCGCTTTTTAGCAGATCGTTAACGGCGCGGACGATAAAATTTGTCACGGGTAGCGGCGTATAATAAACTCCGCGTTTTTTTCGGGCGGCGGGATCATAAAAATTAAGAAACGTTTCATAAAAATGTATAACGGGATCGTCCATTTTGGATGCTTTGCCAAAATTACGCAAAATTTCAAACATATCCGAATGGTTAAAAACGGCGGCTAAATCGTCTATAATCCACGCGATTCGCCTGTCGATTTCAACGCTTGCGATATACGCAAAAAAACGTCTCAAAAACGGATTGGAATGCGGAACGGCGCTCGCGGCGTTTTGGCGCGTAAAACTATCCTCCGCGCTGTGAATACGCGCCGCAAACATTCCATAGGCGATCGTTTGCGCGTAAATATCCGCAAAATCCCGCTTTGATAGGTTTTTGATTAAGACGTTTTCAAGAGCTTGGTACTGCTCTAATAAACTCTTATCGTCGTAGCTTTCGGCGTTGTGGTTGAGCGCGTTATTTATAACCTCTTGCATAAGTCTGGTTTTTGTCGCCATAATTTTGGCGAGTTCGGAAGCGTTTGCGATTGTTTGATAAACGCTATTTATGAAATTGTTAAACAGCTCTTTTAAGCGCTCAAAGTTTTCTTTTATCGGAGCGATCGGAGCAGTCGCGCCCTCTGTTAACCTTGCTATGGAGCATTCGCCGTATAATTCGCCGACGCGAAAAAAACGAAAAGTCATATAATCTGTTATCACAAGATTTTCTAGCGCCGCTTTGTAGCGATCAAACTGACTTTTATATGCGGGAGAATCTAGATTTTCGCCTATATCTTTTGCCTCTACGTAGCCGATTACCAACGCGCCTTTTTCAACGATAAAATCTGGCGCGCCGCACTCGATTCGGCTAGGCTCGTTTGTCGCTTCCGCGCCAAACGATTCTATAAGCGTTTGCAGATAGGGTCGATATGTGTGTTCTGTGGCGTTTCCTTTGGCTCGCGCTTTTGATAATTTATCGATATATTCCGTTATCAATTTAACGCTCCCAAAGAGTCGATCCGTCGTTAATTTTCATTGGTTACGATAAAGAAACTTAAGCGCAAAATTTCAGGGTGCGCGGCGATGAATTTATTTAATTCGTCCAGTTTAAGCGCCTCGATCTTTTTTAACTGCTCTTGCTGCCAGCCGATCGGCTTGCCGCGATAAAAATCGCCGTAAGCGCGATTTAACCGCTGACTCATCGTTTCGTTGCGAAGCGGCTCGCTGCCAAGTATAAATCGCCGCGCCTCGTCAAGCTCTTTTTGCGTCGCGCCGTTTTTGACGAAATCGGCTATCACGCTTTTGACGACGGCGATCGCCTCTTTTTGCGACTCCAATTTGGTTTGCAGATAGCCGCCAAAACGCGCGTTCGACAACGACAAACTAATGTACGAATACGCGCCGTAAGCAAGCCCGCGTTTTACGCGAATTTCTTCCATTAAACGACTGCCAAAACCCGACGCGCCAAGTATAAACGACGCGGCGGTGGCTTTGTAGCCTTCGTCGTCGTCAAAACGCATATTAAACGGCGCGCCGAAATAGATATAGGCTTGGCGCGTGTCGCGTTTGACCTCGTTTGTTTGCCCTTCGCTTGACGTTTCGTAAAAGCCGATCGCCGCTTTTTCGCCGCTTGGCAATGCGTTTAATATCTTTTCGCCCCACTGCCGCGCCTCTTTCGCGCTCAAATCGCCGCCAAAAAGCAAAACGACGCGCTCTTTTACCAACGCGGTTTTGATATGGCTTTCGATTTCCTTAAGTCCGATTTTCTCGACGCTTTTCCAAGTACCCATCACGGGTTGCGAAAGCGGCGAGTTTTTGAACAGCGTTTCGTTTAACCCGCGTTCCGCCACATAGTCGAAATTCGCTTCCAGCGAGCCGAATTCGCCTTGCGCGGCGATCTTGATCTTGTTGAGCGCGTCGGGCGTTAGATTGGGATCTTTAATCAGATCGACAAGCCTGTCGACCCCCTCGCCAAACTGACCTTTAAGACTGCTTAAATAGATTGAAAAGCTCTCTTTTTGCGCTCTGAAATCAAGCGCGATCGCCTTTTCTTCCAGCGCGCGCGCGAACGCGACCGAACCTAGCTTTTTCGTGCCTTGATTAAGTAGCGCGCTTGTCAAATACGCCGCGCCGCGATTATCGCCGTCGGTAATCGATCCCGATCCCAAAAACACGATCTGCAAACTAACAATCGGCAACTTGCAATCTTCTTCGTACAAAAGCGGCGCGCCTTTGATGTATTCGATGTTCATAGCCAAAGCGAGTCCTTGCAATAAAAATAAAACGGCGTAAAACCGAGCCATTCCTGCCTCCAAAAAGGTAATGTTAGCAAAATCAACCGCGACGAAAAAAAATAAAATGAGATAAAATCGCGCAATTTCAACGACGAAGCGAGATTGTTAGATGAATAAACAGGCGATAGAGCGCACGCTAAAGGCGGTCGAGACGATTAAATCGGGCAAAATGGTTATATTGATCGACGACGAAGATCGCGAAAACGAAGGCGATCTAATGTACGCGGGCGCGCTTTCCACGCCCGATCTGATGAATTTTATGGTCAAAGAAGCCAG
>JAISMA010000181.1 GCA_031276985.1 Helicobacteraceae bacterium
TGTCGCACCGTTTCAAGCAGTCGCGCTTCGTCAAGGTTTGTCGTTTTTTTATCGATCAAACGGGTTTTGGTCGCCCATTTCGCCATTGGCTTGGACAAAAGCAAGGAAACAAACGATCCTGCCATACCAAAGACGAAGCAGAAAATCAGCAACGCTTGAAAGTTCAGTCCGTTGCCGTCGATATAGCCTTTCACGCCCAAAAGACTGAGCGTAACGCTTGCCACGACGATAACGGCTAAGTTTGTGAGCAGAAACAACGCGATTCTTAGCATTTAAGCCTCCTAAAATCAAATTTTCACGCGACATTATACAAAAAATTCTTAAGAAGATAAATGGATAAAATACGCCGCCACAAAGGACAACGTTGGACGCTTCGCTGTTATTTAGACTGCTTTCGTGCGAAAAAGCGCGATACCTTCACGCTTGCGGCGAAGCTCCGCGCAAAGAAAAAAAACGCGAGCCGATCGTTTCGCCAAGCGTTATGCGCGAAGTTCAAAAATGGTTTAATTCGCTCTTTTCGCATCCGCTTTCTTTCAAGAAAGCAAGCTATAAGGATTTTTCCGTTTTCGTCGATAGGATCGCGCAAAATAAAAACAGTTTTGAGCTTTCAAAACCGCTATTTTCAAGCGAGCCGTATTCGGCGGCGATAAACGAAATGGCGCTGGCGATCTGGATATTGGAAAAACGATGCATGAAGATCGATAAAGCGTTTGTTTATTATATTGATAAAGAGTACGTTAAAGAAGGCGATCTTAATTTCGACAAATTATTCATTAAACGCGACGTAACCAAAAAGGTATATAACCGCTATTTTCATATTACCGACAAACTAGGCGAAGGCGCGGACGCATCCAAATTGTGCGATCTTGATCTAGCCTGTCCGTACGCCCATATCTGCTTTGCCGACATTCCCAAATACTCAATCCTAAACATGGCAGGTTTAAGCAAAGAGTTAAAAACCGCGCTTTTTAGGCAAAATATATTAAATCCAGCGGATATACCCGAATCTTTGTTAAGCGATTACCAAAAGATACAGATTAAGTGCGACAAAACTAAAAAAGCGCATATAGATTTCGACGCGCTAAAATCGTTTATCGACGAGATTAAATATCCGATATATTTTTTGGATTTCGAGGCGATTCATTACGCCGCGCCAATCTTCGACAAACTAAAGCCTTTCGACGCGCTGGCGTTTCAGTTTTCGCTACATACGCTAACGTCGAGCAAATCGCGCTTAAAACACGACGAATTCATAGCCGAATGCGACATAGACGCCAGATCGCAAATCGCCGAAAAACTATGCGATCTGATAGGCGACGAAGGAAGCGTGATCGCGTATGGAGCGCAGTTTGAAAAAGCCGTGATCAAAGGTTTAGCCGATTTGTTTCCGTCGCGCAGAACGAAGTTGCTTAGTATTTTTGCGAGAATCGTCGATCTGTCGATCGCGTTTGAAAAGCGGTGGTATTATCACGCCAACATGCGCGGATCGCACGCGCTTAAAGCCGTCGCGCCCGCTATGATTCGCGGCGCGTCCTACGACGGCGAGGTCAAAAACGGCGCGGAAGCTGTGGAGAGCTATTTGGCTATGCATTCGGCTAACGAGCAAAACAGGCGGCGCTTGCGGCGCGAACTGCTGAATTACTGCAAAAAAGACACCGAGTGTCTCGTCAAAATTTACCGCAAGTTGGTTAGGCTTACGCAACCAAAACGGAAAGTTTGAAATGGACTTTATCAATCTCAAAGCGCAGTACGCCGCTTACAAAACCGAAATCGACGCGGCGATCGCCAAAGTTCTAAACAGCGCTCAATTCATCATGGGCGACGAGGTCGACGCGCTTGAAACCGCGCTGGCAAATTACGCGGGAGCGAAGTACGCGATTAGTTGCTCAAGCGGAACGGACGCGCTTTTGATCGCTCTTATGGCGCTTGACGTTAAAGAGGGCGACGAGGTTATAACCGCGCCTTTTACCTTCGCCGCCACGATCGAGGCGATTGCGCTATGCGGCGCGAAAATCGTATTTGCCGACGTTAAAAACGGCGACGCGAATATCGATCCCGCCGCGATCGAAAGGGCGATCTCGCCAAAAACCAAAGCGATTATCCCCGTGAGCCTCTACGGTAATTGCGCCGATTTTGATCCGATCAACGCGATTGCGGGCAAATACGGCGTAGCGGTTATCGAGGACGGCTGCCAAAGTTTCGGCGCGAGCTACAAAGGCGCGAAAAGCGGCGCGTTAAGTTTGATCGGCGCGACCAGCTTTTTCCCGTCCAAACCGCTTGGTTGCTACGGAGACGGCGGCGCGATCTTCACAAGCGACGACGCGCTTGCGGACGCTTTTGCGCGCATTCGCAATCATGGTCAAGGCGAGCGTTACGAACATGCGCGAATCGGGCTGAACGGACGGCTTGACGCTTTGCAGGCGGCGATCCTAAGAGTCAAATTGGCGCATTTTGACGACGAGTTGCGAAGGCGGCGCGATCTGGCGGCGCGATACGACGAGGCTTTTAGCGATCTAAATCGTATTCGCTACGATCAAAACAGCGCGATCGCGCAATACACAATCCGCCTGCGCGAGCGCGAGCGCGTCGCGCTTGATCTGAAAACGCGCGGCGTTCCGACGGCGATTCACTATCCAAAACCGCTTCACCTGCAAAGCGCGTACGCTCATCTAGGCTACAAACGTGGCGATTTTCCCGTCGCCGAAGCGCTTGCGAACGAGGTTTTGAGCCTGCCGTTTAGCGCGTTTTTGACCGCGCAAGAGCAAGATCAAGTTATTTCAGCCGTGAAAGCCGTATGTCTGTAAAAATTATCCTGATCGGTCTTGGCGCGATGGGCAAAAACCATTACCGCGTTTTGACTTCGCTCGCGGGCGTTGAGATTGCGGCGCTGTGCGACAACATGATGGACGAATTCGACGGCAGAAAGGTTTGGCGCGACATAGACGACGCGCTGCGCGGCGTTCAAGCGGACGCGGCGATCATTGCCGCGCCGACTTTTTTGCATAAGGAGATCGCGCTTAAATGCGCCGCGAAAGGGCTTCATCTGTTCATCGAAAAGCCCGCCGCCGCAAACGGCGAGGATGCGCGAATCATCAAAGAATCAAGCGGCGGTTTGCGCGTCGCCGTGGGGCATGTGGAGCGGTTTAATCCCGTCGTGTCCGCGCTGAAAAACGAGCTTTTGGGCAAAGATATATACTCGATTGCGATCACCCGCGTCGGACCTTTTCCGCCGCGCATAGCGGACGTGGGGATTTTGACCGATTTGGCGGTGCATGACATTGATCTGATCCGCTATATCACGGGCAAAGAGATTGTCGACTGCCACATTTTCGCCTCGCAAAAAATCCACAATCACCACGAGGACAACGCGATTTTGAGCTTCAAACTGCAAGACGAGATCGTAGCCACGATCGCGACCAATTGGCTTACGCCGTACAAAAAGCGCAAGATCGAAGTGGCGACGCCCGCAGGCTACTACGAAGCCGATCTGATGAGTCAGGAGCTGAAGTGCTTTTCGGCGTACAGCGCTTCGCATTCGTATCTAACCCGCGACGTTGTCGTGTTCAAAGGCGAACCGCTTCGCAACGAGCTTGGCGCGTTTGTTTCGCTCTGCGCCAGCGGCGAGCGCGGCGCGCTGGCTACGATCGACGATAGCGTTAGAACGCTTGAAATCGTCGCTCTCGCCAAAAAATCTTCGGAGTTAAAAATATGAAACTTGGCGTTAATATCGATCATATAGCCGTTTTGAAAGCGGCGCGAAAAGTCGGCGATCCGGACGTTTTGCAAGCGGTTTTTGTTGCGGCGCAAAACGGCGCGGATCAGATCACGATTCACTTGCGCGAGGATCGACGGCATATCGACGATTACGACGCGAAGCGCATTGTCGCCAATTCGCCGATTGCGGTCAATATGGAATGCGCTTTCGGCGTTATCGACGAGGTATTGAAACTGCGCCCGTTTCGCGCCACGCTTGTGCCTGAAAAACGCGAAGAGGTTACGACGGAAGGCGGATTGGATCTGGAGAAACATTTTGCGCGTATCAAAAGAACGGTCGAGCGGCTAAAAGAAGCCGATATAGCCGTTTCGCTGTTTGTCGAGCCCAGCAAAGCCGCCGCCGATTTGGCGCTAAGAAGCGGCGCGGATATGATCGAGTTGCACACGGGACGTTTTTCCAATCTTTGGGCGGCGCTATACGGCGTTTTGGCGCGAACGCCCTACGCGCCAAACGATTTAACCGCGCTAAACGGCGGCGATCTTAAGCGCGAGATCGATCGCGAGATAAAAAAGATCAAAAAAACCGCCGCGTTTGCCCGCGAGCTTGGTTTGCAGGTTGCCGCCGGACACGGATTAAATTATCACAACGTCGCCGCGATCGCCGCGATTGAAGCGATCGAGGAACTAAACATCGGGCAAAGCATTGTGGCGCGAGCGATTTGGACGGGTTTTGGCGTCGCCGCGCGCGAAATGGCGCAACTTATCGCCGCTTGCCGCCCGCGCTAATTCGCCGCTCTCGCTCTTGCCGTTTTTCCGCCCGCCCGCGCAATCTAAGCAAACAAACAAATCGACGGCTAACGACGCAAAAGCAATCGCGTTTTACAATTTGCGCGGACGAAAGCCAAACAGAATAAGAAAGAGGGGAGATAATACGATGAATAACGCCCTAAACTTTAGCGCTAAAAGAAGCGATAGCGCGATCAGAGTTTTAACGCTATTCTTTAGCCTATGCGTTCTTGCGTTATCCGCTCCAAAATATCTGCATATCTACGGCGAATACGATAAACGATTACGATCGTATTCTCACGCTGCTTGGCTTTACGACGAAGCTGTGGAACGCAACAACACCGACGCGGCGTTTGATCTAGGGTTGTTTTACGATGAAATGTTAAAAGATTATCCAAAAGCGATTGAATTGTTTAGTAGAGTTTATGAGCAAAATAACGACGGCGGCGCAGCGTATTCGTTAGGCTTGGTATATAAACAGCAACTAGAAGATTACGAAAACGCAGAAAAGTGGTACAAGATCGCTTATAAACTAGGCGATAAAGACGCGGCATACGCTTTAGGATTGCTATATAAACACACGCTTAAAGATTACCCAAAAGCTATCGAATGGTTCGAGATCGCGCATAATAAAGGCGATAAAAACGCCGCGTATTCTTTAGGGTTGGTATATAAACAACAATTACAAGATAATCCAAACGCTATTAAATGGCTAGAGATCGCGCATAATCAAAGCGATAAAAGAGCGGCAAACACTTTGGGTTTGCTATACGAAAACATTATTAAAGACTATCCAAAAGCTATCGAATGGTACAAGATCGCTTACAAACAAGGCGATCATAAAGGTGTCGATTTTGAGCATGGCAAGCGGATGGAGTACAAGATCGCTTACAAACAAGGCGATCATAAAGGTTGCCCTCGCTTATAAAACGAGAGGCTTCGGTACAAGATCGCTTACAAACAAGGCGATCATAAAGGCATTATAAACATAAGCGTTCTATATCATGATCAGTACAACGATAAGGTAACCGCTGGCGCATATCAACTAGCGCTAATCGGCAAATACTCCAAAGAGGAGATAATAGGCGGTCTTAAATCCGATTGGAACTTAACATCCGACGAACTTAAGCAAGCCTACAAACTCCACCAAACCCTTGACTTGCCCAAACATTACAATGGCGGCATCGATTAACTATGCTCCCTTCACGTTCAACGTTCGCGCTACAATCGCTCGCATTTTCAGATTTGAGATCTACGATTTTAGGCTATTCGCCCGCTTTGGCGGCGTAGCCATATTAGGCGACGCTTTAATAACGCGCATAAAGAGGCTAAAAAGCCTAAACGCCGTTGGGTTTGTCCAGCAGATGAGGCGTGTCGAAAAGCTCTCCGTGCGTAATCGGCGTGAAACGCTCGCGGTTATTGACCAAATCGACAAACCATGTCGCGTATTGA
>JAISMA010000199.1 GCA_031276985.1 Helicobacteraceae bacterium
GCCAACTTCTCTATGGTCGAGAGCCGCGCTTACCTAGCCGCTTTTACGCGCAGCTAGCAAATCCGTCGCCAAGGTTGCGAATTATCGCCTAAATCGTCGTCCAAACCAAAGAGCGCGGCTAACCGCGCCGCGTTCAACGCGAAAGAGCAAGGCGCAAGCGTTAATCGCATAACGCCCGAACAAAAAGAAAAGCGCGGGATTTACAACGTTCAATTTAACGGGAAAGAATCGACTATTATTATCCGCAAAGATATTGAAGCGGTCGATAAAGCGATCAAGTTTGAGCGCGGCAAACAGAGCAAAACGGATATTCACAAGGGCTACGGCGCGGCGCACATAGAACACCATTTAGATAAATCGCAAAACGGCTGGGTAACAAAGCAAGAGTTGTTGAATATGGGCTGGATTGTGCGTAACGCAAAACCTTATTCAAACAAAGGTAAGCGCGTATATGAAGCGGAGCTAGAGGGTAGCGGCGGACACGATACGCGCTTTAAGGTAATTATTGGCGATATGATCGTTAAGGGCGAAAAAACCGCAGATGAAAGAGTGATTAGTTTTTATTCCGATAGAAAACCGCTAAAGGGTGCGCTATTGGGGTCGGACAAACCGACTCTCCCCCGCGCAATTACTTCAACCTCTAGCGGAAGCGAAACTATAGCGAAAAGCGGGGCGAAAGTCAAAGACGGTAAAACGCTAAAATCTTACGCGCCTTACGTCGCGCCGCCGATCGCCGCGCTCTTTGGTTTGGACGATGATTTAGGCGATAATTCGCGTCCGATTAGTCTTGATTTGGTAATTGGACAATCAAATAGATTCCGCGACTATCGCGCGGAATGGCAAGAGGGTAGCGGGCAAACTAGAAAAGAGCGAGCGCGTCCCTTGCATCGCAAGAGATTGTTGTGGGAATGACGGGGAATGGCAGACGACGAACGAAATGCGAACGCGCGGGGATTTTTTGGATTCTGCGACTTCACGCAGAATGACGGGGGAGGGCGGATATGACGCAATACGGGCGTTCCGCGATTTTGCGACTTCGCGCGGAATGACGAGAGAGCGAGATATAAGCGAGGGGTATAGCGAAAGCGTGAAAACAAGTCGGAGCGCTTGAAAGTCGCGTAAAATCGGCGCAAAAAACCGCAAAAATATAAAATCGATAGGGTTACTAAACTTTCTTTAAGGAAAGATACGATACGATTTGTCGTTTCAAAAACCACAGGAGGCAAAAATGAAACGTTTGTTAGTTGGCGCAATGCGCTTCGTTGTTCTCGCGCAACTTTCGGCGATCGCGGCTTTCGCGGCGATTCCTAGCGGTCCGCTGGTTACGACCGATTGGCTTGCCGAGAACCTTAAGGACGCGAAAATTCGCGTTATAGAGGTAAGCGTGAATCCGGGCGTTTATGAGCGCGGTCATATTCCGGGCGCGGTGAATTTCTCGTGGCATACCGATCTTAACGACAAGGTAAAACGCGACATAGTAAGCCGCGCCGATTTCGAGAAACTGCTCTCCAAAGCGGGCGTATCAACCGATTCGACGGTGATTCTCTACGGCGATACCAATAACTGGTTCGCGGCGTGGGGCGCTTGGGTATTCGACATTTACGGCGTTAAAAACGTCAAATTACTCGACGGCGGACGCGTGAAATGGGAGAAGGAAAATCGACCTCTCGATAACCGCGTTCCCGAATACAAGGCGACCAATTTCAAGGTCTCGACGACGAATAACGCGCTTCGCGCGCGCCTTGCCGACGTAACTAGCGCGGTAAAAGGCGAAACGAAAGCAAAACTGCTTGACATCAGATCGCCCGACGAATTCGCGGGCAAAATCTTCGCGCCCGAAGGCATTCAGGAGCTAAGCATTCGCGCGGGACACGTACCGGGCGCGGTCAATGTGCCTTGGGGCAAAGCGGTAAACGCGGACGGAACTTTCAAATCCAAAGAGGAGCTAAAAGCGCTGTACGCGGGCGTTGGCGTCGACGGAAAAACGCCAGTCATCACCTATTGCCGCATAGGGGAGCGCTCAAGCCACACATGGTTTGCGCTGGCGAAAATTTTGGGCTACCAAGCCAAAAACTACGACGGCTCTTGGACGGAATACGGCAATTCGGTCGGCGTTGCGATTGAAAATCCCGCCGGCACGATCTGGGCGGCTAAGTAGCTCAATCCTTGAGGGTTTAGCGTAGACTTTTTTCATCGCGGGGGCTTCGGCTTCCGCGAAACTCGTTTGAAATCAAAAGTTGGTCGTATGTCTTTGCAGAAAATTATCGCGCCGATTTTACTTGCCGCGTCGTTTGGCTTCGCCTATTTTCTTAGCTTCGTAGATGGAGGCAGAATATGCGCTTTTGCGCTTGCGATCGGCGTTGTTTTCGGCTTTGCCATGCAAAAAAGCCGCTTTTGCTTTTACTGCCACATTAGAGATTACGTCGAGGATAAAAATCCAAACGGCGTTTTAGCGCTTATTTTGGCGCTCGCGATCGGGCTAATCGGCTATACGATCGTGGTTTCAAGCTGGCTGCCCGTAGCGTCGCCAAACAATCGACCGCCCGATATTCACGTTGGACCCGTTAGCGAAGTTCTGTTTTTGGCGGGCGCGATCTTTGGCTTCGGCATGGTTTTGTCGAAATCCTGTATATCGGCGCACTGGTATCACTTAAGCGAAGGCGCGATCGCCTCGATTTTCGCGCTTTTGGGAGTCGCGCTTGGTTTTTTTCTTGGCTTCAACGCATGGAACTCGCTTTATAGCCTTCGGATCGCGCTCGCGCCAATCGAATGGCTAAACGCGCGTTTTGGCTACTCGATCGCGCTTGTTTTACAACTCGCGCTTTTGGGCGCGATCGCGGCGTTTGTTTGGAAATTTTCAATTAAACCCGCTAAATCGGCGGCGGAAAACCAAAAACCAATCTCGACTTTCAAAGACCTATACGATCGCTTTTTCGCGCAAAGCTGGAGCTACGCGATCGGCGGCGCGATAATCGGCGCGCTAGGATTTTTGATCGTTATCTGGACAAAACCGCTTGGCGTTACCGCGACGATCGCGTCTTTGGTTCGCGCCTTTGGCGATCGCTTCGGCTTAATACCAACGCGCTTAAACGGGCTTGACGGCTTTGCGGGGTGCGGATCGCTGCCGCAAAACTTCTGGCTAAATACGGACGCGACGCTGTTATTGGGACTGATACTTGGATCGTTTGCGTCCGCGTTTGGCGCGGGCGATTTCGAGCTGCAAAAACCCGCGCTAAAAGAGATTGGCTTGAATTTCGTCGGCGGCGTTTTGCTTGGATTTGGCGCGATGATCGCGCTTGGTTGCACGATCGGAACGCTACTTAGCGGCATTCACGCAAGCGCGTTAAGCGGCTGGCTTTTCGCGCTTGGAATGATATTAGCGATCGTTTGCGGGCTAAAGCTCAAAAAGCGATTTGCCTAACGCTATCGCCGTCTCCTTCAAACAAATCATCAAACCTGTCGGCGCTTTTTTTGCGAAAGTCTAGCTCAAAGCTATTAAAGAGTTTCGCCTAGCGACGATATATTAGACGTATTTTTATTAAACAAGGAGCATCAAATGCCGGGTTTTATCA
>JAISMA010000097.1 GCA_031276985.1 Helicobacteraceae bacterium
CGATTGGAACTTAACATCCGACGAACTTAAGCAAGCCTACAAACTCCACCAAACCCTTGACTTGCCCAAACATTACAATGGCGGCATCGATTAACTATGTCTTTATTCATCGCGCCACCAATCGCTTGCAATCGCTCGCATTTTCAGATTGATCGCCGCAAAATAATCGCGGCTTTCTCAAAACAAAGAAAATCTCCGCCAATATAGAGGAGCTAATCAGATTAAACAAAATCGCAAATCCTAATCTGTACGATAACTGCGGCAATCGCGCATAAAGGCGGCGATAGAAACGCCGCCCAATGTCGCTCATTTGAGCGTTTCGCTCCATTTGGTCGTTTTGCCCGAAAAGATCGCTTTAACCTGCTCTTTGGTCAGGTTTTCCAGCGGATTGTCTTTGTTAACAATCACCACCACGCCGTCAAGCGCTATTTGCGTCGCCATTAGCTTTGCCAGCTCGCTTTCTTTCAGTTCGCGGCTTGCCATACCGATGTCGCACGTTCCTTCGATTGCGCCGTTTATGCCCGCCGACGAATCGCTTTGCTGAATCTCGATCTTGGCTTTTTTATTGACGCTCAAATACGCCTCGCGCAACTTTTCCATAATCGGCGTAACCGAAGACGATCCCGCGACCACGATCTTTCCTGCGGGCGTCGCGCCGTCGTAAGGCTTGGCGGCGTCGTCGATAGCGATGTAGTTTTTGGAGACTACGGCTTGCCCCTCTTTTGAGAGGATAAAGTTGATGAAACTTTGAGCAAGCGGAGAAATCTCGCTTTTTACCGCAATGTTGAACGGACGCGCAATCTTGTACGATCCGTTTTTGATGTTCGTCGTTGAAGGCGTAACGCCGTCGATGTTAATCGGCTTGATCGTCTTGTTTAGCGATCCAAGCGAAATGTAGCCAATGGCGTAGCGATCGGAAGCGATATTGGTCATCATCACGTCCGTTTGCTTGGCGATGATCGCCTCTTTGGTCGTCAGGTCTTTTTTCTTGCCGTCTGGCGTTTTTTCCTCGACGCCGAAAAGCTCCACAAACGCGCCCCGCGTTCCCGAACCGCTTTCGCGTGAAACGACATTCACGTCCCTTTTCGCGTCAAACGCGGCGGCATAAGCGCTCGCGCCTCCCGCGACGATAAGCGCGGCGATCGCCGCCAGCTTTGTCAATGACTTCCTCATCTTGTTCTCCTTGTGTTTTTGATGCACTCAAATCATAAAAGGTCAATGTGTGAATCGCGCATACGGAAGGTAAAAACTAGGTAAAATCGCGCCTTTCGCGCATGGCGATCTTTGCCGATATTGATCGAGGCGACGAATTTTGAGCCAAGCGTTGGGCAAGCTTTTTGCTTTACGCTTTGCCACGCACAAAGGAGAGTTTATGAGTTCCATATCGTTTTTTGATCCGATTAAGATCGCGCTGGATTTTCTAGCCATTCAAGCCGACAATATGCGCGGCAAAACGCTTGAGATAGGTTTCCTGCGTTCCGACGAAAAGCTACGAATCGCCAAATTGGTCGTGGACAAAAAGGCGCTAAAAGCCTTTTACGCGCAAAGCGAAGGCGAGCCTCTGCAAGAGCTTGCGCCAAACAGGTTGCTTAACATCGGCGGCGTGAAAATCGTCTAAACGCTAGTTGAGATCGTTTGCTTTTTGCTTTGCGCTCCTAAGCGATCGCAAACGACTATTGAACGTCAACGTCGCGTAATTTGGCTAAACGCGCAACGTAAAGGATAAATATGAAGTTTGGCAAATTCGCTGTTTTTGCGTTTATTTGTTCGTTTATCTATGCCGAGAACTTCGATAAAAACCCATGCAAATCTGACGATCCAGACGATATTATTTGCCTCTTTCATTTGATCGACTCCAATATGTACGACGGAGTTTGCAAAGACGCGAAAGACGAATTTCGTTGCGTGATTGAACTTTTGCCCGCGCAGGGTTTAGTCGGCTCTAAGTATTTTGACGACGTGTATTAGGAAGCTTATAAAAGCGCTCGAACATGTTCAAGCCCAAAAAACGTAACGGCATTTTTTGAAAGTTTGGCAATAATGAAAACAACGGGATATTATCTCGACGGAGAGTTAGCCGAATCGGTTCCGTTTCTGGTGGAAAATCTATGTTTGGGCAATATGCAATGTTTTGAAAGCGCGTTCAAATCCGCAAACTTAGACGCGCGTAATATCATTATGGAAGAGCTTAAATACCAGATCGATGGCGGCTACGAACATACCGAAGAACTAATCGCATGCAAAAATAAAATAATAACTCTCAACAAAAGCCTCAAATGACGCGCTTGCTTTTCCAACTATTCTTTGCTCTCTTTGCCGCAAACCATTTATTCGCCGATCGGATTTATAGTTACGAATCTTATTGGCAAACGTTTAGCAATAGAGTTTTTAGCGATAAAAATAAATACGCTATGATCGAAGAAGAGGTTGGGGTTGTTACGGAATATAGCGTTGGAGATTATATATCGTATTGGAACGGCGTCTTTCAAGGCAAAGAGTATAATATTTCGTTTTATGGCGATGAAAAAGATATATTACTCATCAATGACTACAAAATCAAACCAAACTCGTTCATTAGGCTTGAAGGCGATATCGATAGTCTAAGAGGAATAAGCGCGCATACGATCTATTTTGCCAAAAACTATGCTTGCGTTGAAGGATATTTTGTAAACGCGCAAGGAAAGGGAGTTCGTCATCGTTTGGTTTATCTTATCGCGTTAGATCGCCCGCCGAATAAAGTCGTCTATAAATTGCCGTCGCTTTTTCAAAGTTGCTTATCAATCCGACATAAAAACGGCGCTATTTACTTTGATAAAGTTTCGTACTCGTACGACGAAGAAAGCGACTATCCGATCGGCGTTATTTTTGAAGAACATTCAATAAACGGCGACAAATTTAAGCAAACAGGCGCTAAGACAGAAGCGTATTTTTTAGATGAAGGCGACGCTTATCGCTTCAGGTTGCAAAAAAGCCATTGATATTCAACGAAAAACAGATTTTCGCCTTCGCGGAAACGACAAAAATAAAGGCGGAAATGACGATCGGCGGTAAAAAACGCGAAATAAATAAATCAATGCGCGAGTGTTTTGGAAAATAGATTGATGATCGCCACGCCCGCTACGATCAGCGCCATTCCTATAATCGCGGGAATATCTGGAATCTGCTTGAATACCGCGACGCCAATAAGCGTTATTAAAACAATGCCAACTCCCGACCAAATCGCGTACGCAACGCCCGTCGGAATCGTTTTAAGCGCCAAACCTAAAAAGTAAAAACACGCTACATAGGCGACGATCATAACGACGATCGGCGTCGTTTTTGTAAATTGTTCCGAAGCCGCCAAAGCGGTAGTTCCGATCGTTTCAAATACGATCGCCAGCGCCAAAAACAGATAACTTTTCATTTTACCCTC
>JAISMA010000242.1 GCA_031276985.1 Helicobacteraceae bacterium
GCGAGTTTTTCGGCGCTAAATCTACCGAATTCATGCGGGTGAAACCATATATGATATATTAAGCCGTTTTTTGCCGCTTGCAACATTGATCGCTTAACGCGCTTTAGTCTAACGTTGGCGCTTAATTTATTAAACGGATTTAACGACGTTATATTTGGTCTATAGTGTTCGCTGCCGCGTATATTAAGTATTTCGTCGCCAAAAATATCGCTTACGAGATAAGGACGATCGTTCAAGAGCGGAAAATATCGATCTATATCGCGTAGTTTTTTATTGTTTGCGTAAATATCCCTGCCGCGATAGCAAATAATTCCAAGCTCTTTGCAAACGGGTAAATAATCCGCGTTGCATTGGTTTCTTGGAAAGACTATAGATCGTATATTTACGCCTTTTTCATTGGCGATTGCGATCGCTTCGCTTAAATCGGCGCGAAAACTTTCAATCGTTTGCCCTTTAGCCAGCGCGTTGTAGTGCGAAAGCGTGTGCGTGGCGATTTCGTGATTGTTTCGCGTTTTTATCTCTTCGATAATTTTTGGCGCGAAATGATAACGATCTTCGGGCATATTTTGTAGGTTATCGATATACGCGCCGTAGGGCGAAACGTTTGCATTGTTGTAACGCGGCAAGATCGCGGGGATATGCGCTAAAATCTCGTCTTTGTTTTTGAGAAACAAAAATCCGACGGCGGCAATCGTGGAGTTTATATTGAAACGATCAAAAATATCAAGCGTTTTTGGCATAGCTTCATGCACGCCTAAAATAGCGTCGCCATAACTGTCTATCGATCGGTTTTCGCGCACGCCCCACATTAGTTCAAAATCAAGCGAAATAATAAAATATCCGTTCATTTAGCGCCTTTTAAGTTAGTTCATAACGATCGATCGGTAAAGCTCGATATAGCTTTTTGCCATATTTTCTGGCGAAAAATTATCCGCTTTTGCTTTTGCCGTTTTAACGATTGCGGATAAATCGGTTTTTAGCGCCGTCTCGATCGCGTTTTTTATGGCGTTTGCGTCTTTTGGCTCTACGAGAAAACCGCTTATATTATTTTCTATTAGCTCTGGTATGCCGCCAACGTTTGTCGCTATAATGGGAGTTCCGATTCGCATAACGTCGATCAGCGTCGATCCTAGCCCTTCTTCTAACGAAGGAAACGCGAACAGATCAAACGCCGCTATATAATCGGCTACGTTATTTTTAAAACCTTCAAAATATATATTGTCTAAATCTTTCGCGCTTGTCTTTAGTTTCGCTTCGTCTTTGCCGCTGCCTACCAAAACAAACGCTAAATCCTTGCGGTTTAACATACGCGCCGCGTCGATTAGATAGCCGTGTCCTTTGTGATCGATTAACGCGCCGATTGAGCCGATGATTTTTTTGTTTTCAAATCTCTGTTTTATTTGCGTCGCGTTTGCGGCGTTTGGCGTTAGATCGGCGCTTGCGCTTGGTATGATCGCCGTATCTAGCGATCTATCGGCTGATTTTACGATCGTTTCAATAGCCTTTGAAAGCGTAACGATCTTTCGCGCTTTTTTGTATATTTTGATCGTTCTTGGTTTAATTTGGTTTAACACGCGGCGGGTGATAATATACGGCGTTTTTCTTAATATATTCTCTATCCATGCCCAACGCGCCGCTTTCGCTTCGTGCGCGTGCAATAGATCGGTTTTGACGCCGTTAAGATGTCCGCTAAAAAAATAATTGGCGAAGCGAAATTCAAGCGCGTTTATATC
This sequence comes from Helicobacteraceae bacterium, assembly GCA_031276985.1. Taxonomy (GTDB): domain Bacteria; phylum Campylobacterota; class Campylobacteria; order Campylobacterales; family SZUA-545; genus JAIRNH01. The sequence continues at coordinate 1,734 of JAISMA010000242.1, forward strand.
TTTTAACCGCTCTATCATTGGCGAATCGCGGCGACAGACAAGGGTTTGTTTTATATCCGTTTTTGCAAGCTCGCTAATTAGCAATATCGTCTGCCTTTCGCCGCCGCGAAAACCTCGCGCTAGGTTAATGTGCGTTATATGCATTTACGTTCTCGTTTTTGGTTAGATTTATAAGCGCGTTATAAACCATTTCGGGGGTTATATTATTAAGACAATTGGTATGACCAAACGGGCAAACGCGCTTAAAACACGGCGAACAGGCGAGATTAAGCGAAACGATCGCCTTTTTATCGGTTAGCGGCGGCGTGTGATCGCTTGTAGAAGAGCCGTAAATGGCTACAATCGGCGTATTTACCGCGGCGGCGATATGCATTAAACCTGAATCGTTCGCTATCGCCGCTTCGCAATAGGCTATTAGATCGATCGCGTCTTTTATGGTAGTTTGTCCGCATAGGTTTTTGACGTTTGGATTATCTTGCGCGATTAGCTCGCCTATCAAATGATCTTTATGCGATCCGATCAATAAAATCTCTTTATTATTAAGCGCTTTTGCCAAGGCGCTGAAATGTTTTGGCGACCACCTTTTTGCTTCGCCGTATTCCGCGCCGATAAAAAACGCGATCGGCTTTGTTTGAACGCTAAATCTTTCGATCAGTTTCGCTTGATTTGCAAGATCGATATAAAGGCTGGGATTTATAATTTCCGCGCCCGCTTCGTCTAACGCTAAATAACGCTCCGCCATAAGCGTCATAGTTTTTTTATCGAGTTTTTTGCGATCGTTTATTAGCCAAAAACGCGCCTCGCCAATAAAGCCGCTTCTAATCGGGATATTGGCAAAAAAAGCGACTAACGCCGATTTGAATGTGATCGGCGTAACGATAGCGCGATCGTAACGCTCGTCGCGGAGCGAAACGCCAAGCGCTCTTCGCTTGCCAAAGCCAAATTCGCCGCGCTTAACGTCAAGCGCGATTGATCGTCTTATTTCGCTCATTCTATCCGCTACGTCGATTGACCATTTCGGCGCGATTATATCTATCGCGCAATCCGCGCCGTAACGCTTTTTTATATGCTTAAAAAGAGTCTGCGCTATGACCATATCGCCAATCCAATTTGGCGCGATTATCAAAAACTTCAATCGTTCGCCTTGTTTGCGATCGTTTCGCGGGCAACCGTTTCGTCCGCAACCGTTTCATCTAAGATCGGCTCTCCGCGCTCAATATCGCGCGAGGCGAAACTGTGTAAAACGCGGCGCAACTCTTTTGGTTTAAGTCCGTAACCCGGTCTAATAACCCGCGTGTTTTCGCGGGTGAATGGCTCGCCTTTTTTGATATTCTTTACGGCGTAGATCGATCGGCGAAAAACGCGGTTTTTTATCTCGCTTTCCGCGCGTTTTAGCCCCTCTACGCCTAACGCTTTCCACGCCTCGCATACCGTTTGTTTTAACTCGCTTAATCCTTGCGAATCTACCGAAAAAGCGCTATCGGGCGTGATCAAAGCGCTATGCGGCGCGAAATGTTTTTCGATTAAAACCGCGCCAAGCGCCACGCTTGTAACGGCGGCGATAACGCCCAGCGTATGATCCGATAAACCGACTTCTACTTTGAAGCGTTTTTGCAGATACGCGACAGATCGCGTGTTAGCCGTTTCTATCGGCGCGGGATATTCGCTCACGCAATGCAAAAGCATAATCGATTTAGCGCCGTTTGAACGGGCTATTTCAAGCGCTTCTCCAATCTCTTCCTCGCTCGCCAAACCAGTCGATATTATTAGCGGTTTTTCCGTCCGCGCCGCCGCTTCTATTAACTCGCAATCGACCAGCTCAAACGAGGCGATCTTATATGCGGGAGCGTTCAGGCTTTCAAGCAGATCTACGCATGAAGCGTCAAACGGCGCGCTAAAAAGCGTAACGCCGATATTTCTAGCGCGATCAAATAGCGCTTTATGCCACGCAAACGGCGTGTGCGCTTGTTTATATAGATCGTAAAGCGTCTGTCCGCTCCATAAACCGCCGCGAATAACAAAATCTTCTTTGTCGCAATCGATTGTGAGCGTGTCGGGTTCGTAGGTTTGTATTTTTACCGCGTCCGCGCCCGCATTTTTCGCCGCGTCGATAGCCTTTAGCGCGTTTTCAAGCGATCCGCCGTGATTGGCGCTTAATTCGGCTACGATATACGGCGCGTTCGCGGCGCTAATTTCGCGGTTGTTTATAATCATTTGGCTCTCTTTGAAATCTCAAATTATCGCAAAGCCGCGCTTTGCATAGCTTCGCAAATCCGCGCCGCGCCCAAACCGTCGCATATCTCAAACGCCGCCCGTTCGCAACGCCTAAATCGCGCCTCGTCCAAACGTTCCAGCGCCAAACCGATCGTCTCTTCGGCGATAACCGCGCCCGCCGCGCCAAGCCTTGCGAGGTTTTCTCGCTGATTGTCCGCCGCCGCCGCCGTAACGCATGCCAAACCTAAGCAGGCGCGTTCGTAAGCGCTCACGCCAAGCGCGCCCACGCCAAGATCGGAGCGCAAAATCAAAAGCGGCATATCGTCCGTATCAAAACGCCAATCAATCTTTAGCCCAAGTTTGCCTCCAAGCGCTTGATATTCGGCTATGCGAGGAGCGCGAGAGCTTAAAACCGCGACGAGCGCCGCGTTCGCAAAACGACTTTTGGCGAGCGCGTTTAGCGCGACGGCGATTAAACCAATCGAATCGATTCCGCCCATAGAAACCAAAACGGTTTTCGGCGGAAAGCGGCGCGGCATGGCAAGAGCGCGAAAACGCCCGTAATCCGATCTTAGCGGCTGATATTGCGATCCGCATAAGAGCTTGCAGCGCTTTGAAACCAAAGACGAATAATCCCCCGCTTCGCGCAAGAAAGCGCCGTCGATTAGCAGATCGCATTCATGCGCTCTGTCGGCTAGATCGTCCAAAACGGCGATCTTGCGCGTATAAGTTCGCATAGCGCTTTCAAAACGGCGATCAAGCGCGTAGGAGTCAATCAAAAGCCAATCGACGATCCCGCGCTCTTTTAGCGCCGATTGAACGACGGCGATCTCCTCGTCCAAAGAAACGCCAAGCCACGACAGATGTTTGGGCTTTGGGTTTGCGACGACGCGAGGCGGACGCGATTGCGGCAGTTTAACGACCTCGAAATTCGCCGCCGTAATCCAATGAACGCCGCTTGATTCAAAATCGCGGCAGATAAAATATACCAAAAAGCCTCGCGATCTAAGCTCCAGCGCGATATTCAGCGTTCTTGAAAGATGTCCGTAACCTATCGCGGCGGAACTATCGACGCGGATCGCTACGCGCAAGCAAGCGCCCTGAACATAGCTTCGGCGCGAAGCCAATCGGCGGGCGAATCTATGTCCTGAACGCGCCTTTTGTCGATCTGGTAGCCGATTGTCCGCGAATTAAAGATCGATTTGCCCTCCAAAAAAGCGTCGGCGCGCCCGAAGCAAAAGTGCGCCGCGTCGTGAAAGGCTTGCGGCAAATCCTGCGAGCGCTTCTGTTCGTTCTCGCTCCAAATCGCGCTGACGCGAAAGTTTTCGTCCATTTTCAAGGCGCGAAAGATCGGCGCTTCAAACGCGGCGATCGATAGCGCGAAATCGTTGTCTTGCAGCGCCCGTTCGGCTTGGCGCAGATCGTCAGGCGATATAAACGGCGCGGTCGCGTAAATTAGGCATGCGCGGTTAGCGCCTCCAATAGCTCTGATCGCGTGCGCGACGACGGGAACGACGCCGATAAAATCGTCGCTAAGTTCCGTCGGGCGCATAAAAGGAACGCTTGCGCCAAGCGATTTTGCGAGTTGCGCGATCTCCTCGTCGTCGGTGGATACGATTGTTTCGTCGAAAACGCCGCTTGTCAGCGCGGCGGCAATCGAATAGGCGATAACGGGTTTGCCGCAGAACGGGCGGATATTTTTGCGCTCGATTCGTTTGCTACCGCCTCTTGCGGGGATTACGGCGATCGTTTTCACAGCGCAAACCTAGCCAAATCAAAAACCGCCCGAATGCCTCGCGGGAGCAAATCCGTTTTTGGACGACGAAGACGCGACGTTTTTTTCGTACGCTTCGCGGCAGACGATGCAGTAACGCGCATGCGGTTTTACAAGCATTCTATCCTCGCCGATAGGCTCGCCGCACATTTCGCAAACGCCGAAAGTCCCTTGACTTACCTTTGTGAGCGCATACTCGATCTCTTTAAGCTCCTGCGCCTGTTGCTCGCCGATTGCCGCTTCCGTTTGGGCGCTTAGATTCACCGTGGCTATATCGACCTCGTCGTTCATCTCGATCTGCGCCGCGTTCGTCGTTTCGCTGAACGCCTCCTGAATGTTGCGCTCGATCTGCTCTTTGCGCTTCAACAGAATTTTCACCAGTCTCTCAACCATACGCGCTCTCATAAATAATCCTTATTTGATACGGAACTAATCCGATAAAAATTGTGCGAATTCTAGCGACTAATGCTGAATAACGCCTTAAACGGGAGCCTTATTGGCTCGTTTTAGCGCCTCAAAATATAGCGCCTCGTAAGTTTTAGCCGATTTTTCCCAGCCGTAATCTAATTTCATCGCTCGCTTCCGCATAGCCGCGAAGCGATCTTTTTGGTTATACCACGTGTAAACCGCCCAGCCTACTGCGTTGATCAAATTTTTGGCGCTCAGTCCGTAGAAC
>JAISMA010000185.1 GCA_031276985.1 Helicobacteraceae bacterium
CGTAAAAGCGCGGCGCTGTCGGCGTTTTTGAACGACGGATCGCTATCGGGAAACCAGCCGCCAATGTCGCCCAAACCGCACGCGCCCAAAATTGCGTCGATTAGCGCGTGTAACGCCGCGTCGCCGTCGCTGTGCGCCTTCAAGCCAAACGGCGAATCAATCGCAACGCCGCACAACTTCATCGGCTTGCCCTCCTCGAAACTATGTACGTCAAATCCCTGTCCCGTCCAGATCGCGTCGCTTGGCGGTTCAAGTCCCGCGATTTCGCCGCCAAAAGTGAGCTTTGCCGCTAGTTCCGATCCTTGCACATATCGCGTAACGCCGCCGCAAGATGCGATCAAGGCGCTTTCGTCGCTAAAGCCGCTTTTTTGCGCCAGCGCGGATCGCAATGCGGCGACGCGGCTAAGTTGCGGCGTTTGCACGCGCAAAACCTTGTCGCGATCGACGATTGTAAGATTGGCGCTCGTAAAATTAGCGCTCGTAGAATTGGCGCTCGTAGAATTGGCGCTCGTGAAATTAACGCCCGCAAAACCAGCCTTCGCAAAATCGCCGCTCACAAGCGTATCGACCGCGCCGATCGCGGGCGCGACGCAGTCGGCTTCGCCTTTGGCGCTTAAAACGCGGGCGACAACCTCGCTTGGCGTGAGCGCGCGCGCCGCGTCCGCGACCAAAACCCATTCGGTTTCGACGACGTTTAGCGCGTTTTTCAGGCTGTTTTCGCGGGTAGAGCCGCCCGCTACAACCTCGTAATCGCACAACGATCGCATAAACTCGACTTCGTCGCTTGCGGCGGCGACAACGATTTTGGCAAACTCAAATTCGGCGGCGAAGCGATCGGCTACAAATTCCCACAACGGCTTTTCGCCCACGCGAAGCCACTGCTTTTTCACGGCGCTTTCAAAGCGCGTCGATTCGCCCGCCGCCATTAAAATTAGCGTGATCTCGGACATAAAAACCCTTTTGTACGCAAAAGTTTAGTATATTTACCACAAAAATGCGGAGATAGTTTTGAGAACCGAGTGGATTGGCAAAAGATTAAACGATCGCGTCAGAACGCAAATGGCGTACGCGAAAAAAGGCGTTATAACCGAAGAGATGAGCTACGTCGCCGCAGTCGAAGGACTTGATAGCGAGTTGATTAGAAGCGAAGTTGCGCGGGGGCGAATGATTATCCCCGCGAATATCAACCATAAACGCTTAAAACCTATGGCGATCGGGCTTGCGGCGCGTTGCAAGATCAACGCCAACATCGGCGCGTCCGCGTTGCTTGGCGATCCCGCGAGCGAGGCGCAAAAAGCGTGCGTCAGCCTCAAATACGGCGCGGATACGATTATGGATCTTTCCGTCTGCCGCAACGCCGACGACGTGCGCGAGGCGGTGATCGGCGTAAGCGACGCGCCGATTGGCACCGTGCCTATGTACCAGATCGTCCAAGACGCCAAAAATCAAGATCCGCTAAACGTCTCGATCGACGATATTCTGCGCGCGGTCGAAAAGCAGGCAAAGCAGGGCGTTAGCTACTTCACGATTCACGCGGGATTTTTGCGGCGTTTGCTGCCGCTTGTGGCAAAGCGCAAAATGGGCGTGGTTTCTCGCGGCGGCAGTTTGATCGGCGCGTGGATGAGCGAGCATAAAGCCGAAAATCCGTTTTTCACCGCCTACGACGATATTTTGGAGATTTGCAGAGCCTACGACGCAAGCCTTTCGCTTGGCGACAGTTTGCGACCGGGCTGCCTTGCCGACGCGAGCGACGAGGCGCAGCTTGAAGAGCTGAAAATTCTAGGCGATCTAACGCTTCGCGCTTGGGAAAAAGAGGTTCAGGTGATGATCGAGGGACCGGGTCATATCCCGCTTAATCAGATCGAATACAATATGAAAATCGAGCGGCGCTACTGCCACGACGCGCCTTTTTACGTGCTTGGACCGCTGGTAACGGACATTGGCGCGGGCTACGATCACATATCGAGCGCGATCGGCGCGACGCTTGCGGGTATGCACGGCGCGGCTATGCTTTGCTACGTTACGCCAAAAGAGCATTTGGGTTTGCCGAACGCGAACGACGTGCGCGAAGGGATCATCGCCTACAAGATCGCCGCTCACAGCGCGGACGTGGCGCGGGGGCGAAAAGGAGCGAGAGATCGCGACGATCTTATGAGCGAAGCGCGATTTAATTTCGATTGGAACAGGCAGTTTGAGCTTGCGCTTGATAGCGAGCGCGCAAAGGAATATCACGACGAAACATTGCCAAACGACAGCTTCAAAAGCGCGGAGTTTTGCTCTATGTGCGGACCGAAATTTTGCGCTTATAAAATATCTAAATCGCTAAGCGAAAAACACGAAAGGGATTAAAGCGATATGGCAAATCAAAGCGAATTATTAGACGAGTTTTGGTTTCTCGATCAAAACCTATTCGCGCAAGCCGCGCTTAGAGAATTTCCTTCGCAAATAGAAGGCTTCAAAGGCGATATAACCGCGTTGTTTGGCGAGGTAAAAAACCTCTGGCATAGCGGAAGCGGCGCAAGTAGCGAAGCCGATCTGGAGATGAAGTTTGTATCGCCCGTTCTTGATAAATTAGGCTGGTCTTACAACTATCAGCAATCCGCCGCCGCGCAAGGCAAAAGAATCAAACCCGATTTCACGCTTTTTGAAAACAAAGAGGACGGCGCCGAAGCCAAAGACGATATAGAAATAGCGCTACAAAACGGAAGCGTTCGCGCTTTATGCGAAAGCAAATTTTACGACGTGGCGCTTGATAATAAAACAGTAGATAAAAATACAAATCCGCATTTTCAACTGCTAGATTATTGCAACGCGATTAAATGCGACGTGGGATTTTTGACCAACGGGGAATTATGGCGTTTTTACGACGCGACCAAATTCTCAAGCCAAAAGGTTTATTA
>JAISMA010000251.1 GCA_031276985.1 Helicobacteraceae bacterium
GGAGTTATGGTTTCAAGCGTCGCGCCGTTGTAATAGAGCGTTCGCAAGGCGTTGTTGGAAGCGGTCGTTTCAAATCTGCCCACGCGCAAAACCGCTTCGCGCAAACGCTTATCGCGCAAGAACAAAAACGTAATGTCGCGATCGGCGACGACGGTTGACAAAACCCGCTCCAAATCGGCGACGTCGCCTAGCATAACGTTGTCGGCAAGCAACAGCAAATCGCCCTTTTTCAAGCCCGCGTTAGCCGAAGGCGAATGCGCCTCCACCGCCGTGATCAAAACGCCGTCGTCGCGCCCGAAGTAGCTTTTCATATCGCGCGAGAGATCGGAAACGGCTATGCCAAGCCACGCGTCTTTAACGTCGCCCGATCGCTCTATGCGTTCCGCGACGGCTTTAACGCGATCGATCGGCAGAAAGAAACCGCTCTGCGGCTCGCGCTCCGTCGCGCCGCGCAAATATGTCGGCACGCCCATAAGCTCGCCGCGCGCGTTGACGATAACGCCGCCGATATTGCCGCCGTGAATATACAAATCGCTTTGAATTAGGCGATCGCCGTCAAATTGTCCGCCAAGCGCGGAGATCACGCCCATTGAAACGATTGGCTCGACGCCAAACGGATTGCCTATCGCAAAAACCAAATCGCCCGATTGCGCCGCCGATAGATCGGCTAACGTCGGCTCCGTCAGATTGTCAGATACAACCTTCAAAACCGCTAAATCGGCGGATTGGTCAACGCCCAAAACTCTTGCGTCCAACGGCTCGGACAGCCCATGCGCGATCACTTTCACCACGCGGCGATCTTGCGCGATTCGCGCGCTCGTTACGATAAGTCCGCTTTTGGAAATGATCGCGCCGCTTCCAAGCGATCGCCGCAATTTTTCGGCGCTAAGACCAAGTTGCGGATACTGAAAGTAGGGCTTAAACCACGGATCTTGCGCGAACGGCGTTCCAACTCCCGCTTCGTCGTCGTTTGCGCTCATAATATAAACCGCGTTTTTCGCCGCTATTTGAGCGATTTGCGCGAACGATTCGGGCGGATCGCGCCGCGCAATCTCCTCCGCGCCCAAAGCGATCGTTAGCAAAACAAGCGGCGCAAACGACGAAAAACGCATTTAATCCCCGTCGCTTTCGTCGATTAACCGTTGCGGTTTGCCAAAGAAAAATCCCTGCGAATAATCAACGCCAAGATCGCGCACTTTTTCGTATATTTCCCGCGTGGATACGTATTCGGCGATTGTTTTCGCGCCTATGCTTTTGGCGAATTTAACCAAATTTCGCACGATCATCTCCGATCTGTCGTCGCTCGTTAGATTGCAAATGAAGGTTTTGTCGATCTTGATGAAATCCAAATCGATCGCCAACAATCTGGCGAAATTTGAATGCTCCACGCCAAAATCGTCCGCCGCAATCAAAAATCCCATCTCCTTTAACCTCGTAAGCTGACTGATATGCGAACCCATCGTCATGCCTTTGACGCTCTCCACAATCTCAAGCGTAACCTGCGAGGCTTCCAAGCCGTGCTTTTTAAGCCTGAAAGAGAGCATATCTTCCAAATAGCCTTCCTGGAAATCACTATCGGTTATATTGATAGAAAAATGAGAGTTTTTGCCCTCGAAATATGAAAAAGATTGCGCGATCATCGATTTTGTGATTGCGGTCAGAATACCGGAAATCTCGGCGGCTTCCAAAAACAGATACGGATCGATCGCGTTTCCAAACTCGTCGCGCAGTCTCGCCAAGCACTCGTAGCGCTCCGTTTTCGCGCTGGCGTTATCGACGATCGACTGATACCACGACTCGATCGCCTCGTTTTCAACCGCCTGCCTGACGCGCGGAATCCAATAAAGATTGCTCTTTTGGCGCTTGAAGCTCTCCATTTCGGGCGTATAAACCGCGAATCGATTCGCGCCTAGCGCCTTCGCCTCCTGAAGCGCGATCATCGCCGCGCCAAAAGACAAATCGTCCCCGCCGTAAGCTATGCCAATCGAAAACACAATGCGTATCTCGACGTCTTCGTAAATAATGGAGCTTTGCGCCGCAAATCCCAAAAGCTGTTCGGCAAAACGCTCGACCTGCTCGTTTTCCGGATCGTCGAAAAGATAGACAAACTCGTCGCCCGCGAAGCGATAAAGCGTCGCGTTGGACGGCAGATTGTAGAGCAAGATCGCCGCGACTTGACGAAGCGCGTAATCGGCGATTTGCGGACCATAAACCGCGTTGATCGTTCCAAAATGGCTCAAATCCGCCACCAGCGTCGCTTTGCGCCCAAGCGCGTTTAGCCTTTCGTTTAGCAAACGCTTGTTGTATAGCCCCGTAAGTTCGTCCGTGTCTCTCAAACGCGCTATTTCGCGATCTTTTTGCGAAAGCTCGGATTTTAGCCGCTCAATTTCCTCCTGAAGCTCCTCGCTACTGGGCATACGGGTTTTCCAAAGCGATAATCATGGATTCTATGCGCCGCTTCAGTCGGCTGTTGCCGTCGCTTAACGTCTCCAAAGCCGCTTTATTGCGCTCGATTCTAAGGCTGACCTCGTATATTTCGTTGGCGATGTATATCTTCGGCGCAAAGATCGCCAAACCCGCCAGCATAGCCAGCGCTACGGGCAAAATATACTGATCTACGCCGCTTGGCGGCTCATATTCGTCAAAATTATCAAAGCGCAATCGCAATCCTTTGTCGATTTATTTATTAAAATGGTATCGAAAAACAGCGTTTAAGAAACAAATCGCAAACATATTCGCGTTATATCGCCGCCGTTTCTTGTTATTCTCTCGCCTTTTGTCATTCTGCGCGAAGTCGCAGAATCCCGAATTCGCGGAATCCGTATCCTCTCTCGTCATTCCCGCTTTTGCGGGA
>JAISMA010000106.1 GCA_031276985.1 Helicobacteraceae bacterium
TCCGCGACTTCATCGTCGTTAAGCGATCGGACGGCTTTTGCGGGCGAACCTATAATTAACGATCGCGGCGCGAAAACTTTGCTGCGCGTTACCAAAGCGTGAGCGCCCACGATTGATTCCGCGCCGATAACCGCGCCGTCCAATACGACCGCGCCCATTCCGATAAGGCACGCGCTTTCCACGACGCAACCGTGCAAAATCGCGCGGTGTCCGATTGTCGCGTTGTCGCCGATCGCCGTTGGAAATCCGTCGCTTTCGTCCTCGTTTTTGCTGTGGGTTACGTGTATTACCGCGCCGTCTTGAACGCTGACGCGATCGCCGATTTTGATCCAATTAACGTCCGCGCGAATAACCGCGCCAAACCAGATTGAGCTGTCGCGCCCGATTTCGCAGCGCCCGATCACGTCCGCGCTGTGCGCGATAAACGCGCCGCTGCCAATCAACGGCTTATAATCGCCAAACGCGCTAATCATTTCGTCTCCTTTTGGCGCGGCAAGGGATTAAGCGGCGCTTGGGCGACTGCCCGGTTTGATCGGTTTGCCGTATTTGGCGCAAAGCGGACATTTATCGGGCGGATAGATTGGAAAATCAAAGTCGGCTAACGCGAAAAAAGGTTTGTTTGGCGGCAGTTTGCACGTATCGTCGCCCGCGACTCCGCCGACGCGACGGCAAAAACCGCGATTCGCCAAAGCCGCGAAAGCGACTATCTCGCCGCCTCGCTCCTCGATAGCTTTAGCGCATTCGGCAGCCGATCCGCCCGTCGTGATAATATCCTCGCAGACGATAACCTTTTCGCCTTTTGCAATCTCAAAACCGCGCCGAAGCGTCATTTGCCCTTCGACTCGCTCCGTAAAAACCGAACGAACGCCAAGCGCGCGCGCCAGCTCGTAGCCCGCCAAAATCCCGCCAAGCGCGGGCGCGCAAACGACTTGCGCCTCAACCGCGGCGGCGCGTATTTGCTCCGCTAACGCGCGCGCGAGTTTTTCGGCGGTTTTCGGATCTTCCAGCGCTTTAGCCGATTGCAAATAATAGCCGCTGTGAGCGCCGCTACTAAGCAGAAAATGTCCCGTCAAAATAGCGTCGGCGCTTTTGTAAATAGCCTCTACGTCCATAATCAGCCTAGATTTTAAGAATGCTCGCTTCTTTGTCCGCCAAATGCTTGTCGATTGACGCGATTGTTTCGTCCGTGATCTTTTGCGCCTCGTCGTGCGCGCGCTTGCTTTCGTCTTCGGTGATCGCCTTGTCTTTTTCCAGCTTTTTTATCTTGTTGTTGGCGTCCTGCCGAACGTTGCGCGCGGCGACTTTGGCTTTTTCGGCCATAGCTTTGGCGTGTTTTGCCGTCTCTTTGCGCTGTTCTTGCGTCATCGGCGCAAACGCCAGAATCACGCCCGCGCCGTTGTTGGAAGGATTAACGCCGATATTTGCGATCTGAATCGCCTTTTCGATCTCTTTGAGCAGGCTTTTATCCCACGGCGTAATGATGATTGTATTGGCGTCCGGCGTGGTAATAGAGCCGACCGCCGTAAGCGGCGTAGCCGTTCCGAAGTAGTCGATCTTGACGTTGTCGATGATTTTAGGCGAAACTTTGCCCGTGCGAAGCGAGCTAAACTCGTGAGTTAGCGCCTCGACGCACTTTTGCATTCGCGCTTTGGTTTCGTCGTAGATTGACTTTAGCATAGCTATTCCTTTGGCGCTTCGGGAACGATCGGCGCGTTAGGAACGTTTGGCGCTTCGGGAACGATCGCGCTATCGGGCGCAAGCGGAATCAGCGTTTGGCTTTCCGTATTCGCGGCGGGCGTTGGAATAACGACGCGATCAAGCGCCGAAGCGTCGCGATCGGAGTAGTAGATGTATGTAAGCGCGATCGAGTTAGCCACGATCAGAGCGCTAAAAAACGCGGTAACTTTGGCTAAAAAGCCGCTTGGTCCCCGCGAGCCAAACAGCGATTCGTTGCTGCCGCTATACGCGCCCAAACCAATGCTTGAACTTTTTTGAAGCAAGACGACGACGACGATAATCGCCGCCAATACAAATTGAGCGATTAGCAAAACGCTAGTCATTAAAACTCCCCATAGAGATTTCGTAGGCTAAAATGCGGCGCGAATTTTAGCTTAAAATATCTGTGAAGGAGCTTAGTGGAGGTTGCGGCGCGGCGATTTGACAGATTTTCGGCGCATTACGCCAAGCTAAACGCTATGCAAAAGGCAATCGCCAAAGAGCTAATGAGCGCCGTTGATTACGCGCCGAAGCGCGTTTTGGATCTAGGTTGCGGCGAGGGCGCGATCTGGCGACAAATATCGTGGAACGTCGATCTTTTCGTCGCCGTCGACGCGGCGGCGTCCATGATTAAACTGCATCCAAGCGGCGATAACGTTCGCAAAGAGCCGATAGACTTCAACGACGCGATCGCGCTTGCGCGGCTGGCGGTTTTCTCGCCGTTTGATCTAATCGCGTCCTCCTGCTCGCTTCAGTGGGCGGACGATCTTGGCAAAACGCTTGAGGCGATCGCGCCTTTTGGCGGCAAAATCGCCTTCGCGCTCTTTACGGACAAAACGCTTGAGACGTTGCGCGATCTTTCGGGCGCGCAAACGCCGCTGCTGTCTTATCAGGCGGCAAGCGAGATAATTTCGCGCTATTTTGACGCGAGGTTTTGGCGCAAAAGCTATCTGCTTGAATTTGTCTCGAAGCGCGAAATGTTTTCGTATATCCGCAAAAGCGGAATCGGCGGCGGCAAAGCAAAACTAAGCGTCGCGGAGACAAAACGGCTAATCGCTAATTATCCAAACGCAAAACTAGAATATGAAACGCTTTTTGCAATCGGCGGCTTTTAGCTTTGCGACGGCTTGCGCCGCGATCATCGGCAACTTTGCCAGACTAGAGTACGAAACGCTTTTTGCGATTGGTGGCTTTTGCTTTACGACGGCTTGCGGCGCAATCAACGACGACTTCGCCAAAATCTAGCGGAAATCGTCAAAGCAAGTCAAGCGCGAGTCGTTATCGTTGCGGGCGGTTTTAGGGTTTTTGGCTAAAATTGCGCCTTTCTTTTTAGCGTCGCGCCGTTTATCGCGCAAATCCCACGCGCCAATGTAGCTCAGCGGTAGAGCACTCGCTTCGTAAGCGAGCGGTCGCGGGTTCGATTCCCGCCATTGGCTCCATCTGTTATCCAAAAAAAATACGTTCGCGTTATGCTATATCGCCTCTCGCGCCTCCCCCCCCCAATCTTCGCAAAAACATATATCCACAATAACTTTGGGATTGCCACAAACCTTTCGCGTAGACTTAACGTTATACCCGTGAAGCGACTGTTTTCCGTCATTCTGCGCGTAGTCGCAGAATCTAGCATTTAAGACAATCGCGGATCAATATCCAATTGCACAACTCTTTTAACTTTTCATTTTGGATACCCGCCTTCCTTCGCGCCTTGCGTTTGCAAGCAAACGGATGCTTCGCGGGAATGACGCTTTGTTCTTTGCGTAGGATTAAGACAAAGCAAACGTTTCGGCTTTGTTTTTTAGATTCTGCGACTTCGCGCAGAATTACAAGGATGGGCGTGAATAGCGCGATTATCGTTTTGTCGCGGAAATGACGAGATGGGCGGACAATGGCGCAACGCGAAGCCTCGCTGGAATGATGAGAAGGAGCGAGAATAACGAAATGGAGAGGGCGCAAAGCGATTTAGTTTATATTGTCCAAGTCCAAAATTCGTCTTGTTCAAGTTCGCTTTTATGCGATAAGTTATTATTGTCTTTGTATTGCAGTTCGGGATTTTTTACGCTGACTTTCGTGTTTGGCGGAACGCTTGAAGCTATAAACACGTTAGAGCCTATAACGCAACGACTGCCTATAACCGTTTGTCCGCCAAAAATAGACGCGCCGCTGTAGATTGTTACGTAATCCTCGATAGTCGGGTGGCGCTTAACGCCGCGCAAAGCCTGTCCGCCCCGCGTCGATATGCCGCCTAACGTTACGCCCTGATATATTTTTACGTGGTTTCCGATAATTGTCGTTTCGCCTATTACGATCCCCGTGCCGTGATCGATAAAAAAGCGCCGCCCGATCGTAGCGCCCGGATGAATGTCTATGCCCGTTTTGCTATGAGCGCGCTCCGACCAAATGCGCGGAATAAGCGGAACGCCGAGTTTGTAAAGCGCGTTTGCCAAACGATAGACGCTCACCGCGTAAAAGCCCGGATAAGAGGAGATGATCTCGTCTAGGCTAAACGCGGCGGGATCGCCGTCGTAAGCGGCTTTCGCGTCCGCTTCAAGCGCCTTTCTTATGCGCGGCAACTGCTCCAAAAAAGTCATCGTAAGCCGTTGCGCCTGATCGGTAATCTCGCTTTGACTCGCTTCGGCGTAACGCTCCATATAGGGCAGCGCTTTTGCGACTTCAAGGCTTAATTCGCATTGTATCTCCTCCAGCGCCACGCCAATATGACAACTCGCCGAAGCGGGAATGCTAAACGGCTTGCTAAAATAGCCCGGAAACAACAGCGCGCGCAATTTGCCAAGCAGTTTGGCGGCGCGTTTCGCGCTTGGCAGAACCGAAGCGGAGCCGAATTTGATCGTAACGCTTAGATCGTCGTAGCTTTGCGCGATCGCCGCGCTAAGAGCTTTAAGACGGCTTTCTATCATCGTTTTACCCATTCAAGCAACGCTTTTGTCAGCAGTTCTATCTCTTCAAACGTATTGTAAAAGGCTACGGACGCGCGCGCCGTTCCTTCCAAACCAAACCCGCGCAGAACGGGCTGCGAGCAGTGATGACCGACTCTCAAGGCAAAACCTTTGGAGTCGAGATACTTTCCGATCTCTTCGGTTGGCAAGCCGTCGATCACGAAAGAAAGGACGCTTGTTTTCGCGCTCGCCGTTCCGATCAAACGCAAAGAGGGAACGCGGCTTAATTCGCCAATGGCGTATTCCAGCAACGAATGCTCGTAGGCGAATATATTATTTAAGCCCAACGCGCCGACGTATTCCAGCGCCGCGCCAAGTCCCACCGCGTCCGCCACGCTTGGCGTGCCCGCTTCAAACTTCGCGGGAGCTTTTTGGTAGAGCGTGCGCTCGAAAGTTACGTCCGCGATCATATTGCCGCCGCCGTGATATGGTTGCGCCGCGTCCAAAATCTCTTTTTTCGCGTAGATCGCGCCGATTCCAAATGGTCCGTAGATTTTATGCCCGCTGAAAACCAGCAGATCGGCGTCCAGCGCCGTTACGTTTATGGGTATGTGCGAAATCGACTGCGCCGCGTCGATCAAAACGCGAACGCCGTATTTATGCGCGATCGCCGTTAGTTCCGCGACGGGCGTAATCGTCCCAAGCGCGTTTGAAACGTGCGCCAAACTTGCGAATTTCGTGTTTGCGTTAAACAGTTTTTCGTACTCCGAAACGATAATCTGCCCGCTCGCGTCAATCGGCGCGACGCGCAAAACCGCGCCCGTCTCCTGCGCGATTAACTGCCAAGGCACGATATTGGCGTGGTGTTCCAGCAACGTTAAAACGATCTCGTCTCCCGCTTTAAGCGTAGGTTTCACAATCGCCTGCGCGATAAGGTTAATCCCTTCGGTCGTTCCGCGAACGAACACGATGTTGTCTTTGCTTGGCGCGCCGATAAACGCGGCAATCGTTTCGCGCGAATGTTCCAAAGCGTCGGTCGATCGCGCCGCCAGCGCGTGCGCGGCGCGATGAACGTTGCTGTTTTCATGCGAATAGTATTTGACGAGTCTGTCGATGACCGCGCGCGGTTTTTGCGTTGTGGCGGCGTTATCAAGCCATACGAGTCGCTTGCCGTTTACGGTTTCGCTCAAAATGGGAAAATCGGCGCGGATCGACTCCAAACTTCTGTCGCCAATCGCGCCAAGCGTCGCGTTTTGGTAGCGGGAGCTTTCGCCGCCGCAACGCTTGACTTCGCCGTAATAAGCCTCCACGACGGGCGAATAGCCGCCCGCGCTCTCGCCGATAACGCTTGGCGCGAACGCGTCAATTTGCGCGACCGTCGTTTGCGCCGCCGTCGCGCCGCGATCGTATTCGGGAAAAAAGCGCGAAGCCAAAGCCGCGAGTTCCGCCTCGTTTGGCAGACCAAACTCGCTTGGATCAGATCGGTTGTTGGGTATATTCATAGTAATCGCCTACCTCGACTTCTTCAAGCGCGGCGATCGCGTCGGGCGCTAAAATTGCGGCGGAGCAGTACAGCGATAACAGATAACTCGCCACGCCGCGATCGTCTATGCCTCTAAAGCGGACGCTTAAACCTCTTGAGCTTTCGTTTGGCAAACCCGCCTGATAAAGTCCGATCGCGCCGCGATTTGCCTCGCCCGTGCGAACGAGAAGTATATTCGTTTTGCCCGCTTTGGATTTGGGAGTTTTCAGCCCGTCGACAAAAAGTTTGTCGGTCGGAATGATTGGAACTCCGCGCCACGATATAAACGAACTGCCCGCAACGCTAATCGTAGCCGGCGGCACGCCGCGTCTCGTGCATTCTCTGGCAAACGCCGCGATCGCGCGCGGATGCGCCAAAAAGAAGCTCGGATCTTTCCATACTTTGCTTAATAGCTCGTCGAGATCGTCGGGCATCGGGCGACCGTAGCGCGTTTGAACGCGCTGGGAGTCGGAGACGTTTTTGAGCAAGCCGTAATCGTCGTTGTTGATAAGCTGGCTTTCTTGGCGTTCTTTTAGGCTCTCTATGGCTAACGCGAGTTGCTCTTGCGTTTGATCGTAGGGTTTGCCGTATAGATCGCTAATTCTCGTGTCGACGTTTAAGATGACGTTGATCGAGTTGAGTTTGTATTCCCTGGGCTTGGTTTCGTATTCGACGTAGCCGTTTGGAATGGTTGTTTTCTTGAGATCTTGAGAGCAAAGCACGTCGAGAGGCGTTTCGCCTTCCACGACTTTATTAACGCGGTAAATACCCGTTTCAAGACCCTTAAATTGCAAAACTCGCGTTAAATAGCGCGGGGTAAGCGCGCCGTATTGCGGCGTCGTTTTGACGACGTTTGACAGTTGTAGAGCCGCGTCGCGACCCAAAGCGTGCGTAGCAGTCATCTTTCGATGCTCCTTTGTGTGAAATCCGCCCTTCGCCTTAAAGGGACGACGCGGTAGTTAATAGATCGGCAGCGAGGGATCGACCTGCTCCGACCAAGCGTTTATGCCGCCTTCCAGATTCAAAAGCGCGCCTTCGTAACCCGCCTCTTTGAGCGCGCGAATGGCAAACGCGCTTCGCGTCCCCATTTTGCAGATCACGACGACTTCGCCGTTTGGATCAAGCTCGTCTTTGCGCCTTGCGATCTGCCCTATCGGGATAACTTTGGCGTTTGGAAATTTGGTGATCGCGATCTCGTGCGGCTCGCGCACGTCGATTAGTTGCGGTTTATCGCCGCGATCCAAGCGGGATTTTAGCTCTTTTGGCGTTATGGCGGCGACCTCGTCGTCTTGATTGTCAAACTTCAGCCCGCAAAACTCCTCGTAATCGATCAGTTTTGTAATCGTCGGATTCGCGCCGCATACGGGGCAGTTCGGATCTTTTTCAATCGCAAACGTATTAAATTTCGTCCTCCACGCATCAAAGAGCAACAGCCGCCCTATCATTGTTTTCGGCGCGTTTGCCGCGCTGAAATTGTGCGCTACGATCAGTTTGATAACTTCGGACGCCTGCATAGCGCCCACAATGCCCGGTAACGCGCCGATCACGCCGCCTTCGGCGCACGATGGCACTAAACCCGCGGGCGGAGGCGTCGGATACAAGCAGCGATAGCACGGTCCCTCTTTGGCGTAGAAAACCGAAAGCTGCCCTTCAAATTGGTAAATAGAGCCATAGACAATCGGCTTGCCTAAAAAAACGCACGCGTCGTTTAGCAGATAGCGCGTCGGGTAGTTGTCCGTTCCATCGGCGACAATATCGTAATCTTTGAGAATGTCAAGAGCGTTCGCGGAGCTAAGTTTCGTATTGTGAATCTCGACGTTGATAAAAGGATTTATTCCTTTGATACGATCGCGCGCGGAGGCGACTTTGGGACGACCTATATCGCGCGCGGAGTGGATTACCTGCCGCTGCAGGTTGGACGATTCCACCTCGTCGAAATCGACCAAGCCGATAGCGCCTACGCCCGCCGCCGCCAGATATAAGGCGATCGGCGCGCCTAAACCGCCCGCGCCCACAATTAAAACTTTGGCGGCTTTGAGCCGTTTTTGCCCTTCCAGCCCCACCTCGCCAAGCAACAGATGTCTGCTGTAGCGCTCGATCTCCTCTCGCGTAAGTTCCGCTTGAGAACGCATAGCCCGACCTACTTGCTTTGCGCCGCGCCGCCCGCGATCGCGGGAATCAGCGTTAGCACGGTTTTGTCGTCGATTTGCGCGTCGAATCCGCCCAGCGACTTGATATTCGTTTCGCCTATGAACGCGTTGATAAACGATCGCGGCGCGCCGTTTGAATCGAAAATGTGTTGCCTAATGGAAGGATACGCTTTCGCGAGAGACTCTAACGCCTCTAAAACGTTCGCGCCGCTTACCTCGACCTCGCTTTTGTGATCGACGTAAGCCTTCAGCGCCGACGGTAGCTGGATTATCGCCATATTTTTACTCCTTGAAATTCAAATCGAAGCCGATCTTCGCTCAATATAAACGCGTTAATCGTATCGGCTTTACCCTTTATCACGCTAAGAATCGCGTACGAATAAAACGGAAGCGCGTGTTCCAAATCAAACTGCGACGGATACGCGGGGTGATCGGGGTGCGAATGATATATGCCAAGCAGTTCGAGTTTAGCCGTGATCGCCCGTTTTTCGGCGCGCATAAAATCCTGCGGCGAGATTTCAAAGCGGTTATGCCTAGCCTCGCTTTCGCGGGCGTTTGCGATTGGCAAAATTTCGTTTATGAGGCGATCGCCGCTAACATCCGTTTCGCCAAGCATAAACCCGCATATTTCGTAGGGATAACCCTTTTCGCCTTCGTTTCTGATCGCCGCGTTTGTTTCGGCGTTGAGATATAAGATCATCGCTCCTCCCAAAACGAATCGGATGCGTATCTAAACCCGTTGTCGTTTAGAATGGTAACGACTATTTCGTCGCTTGAAAGCTCGGCTGCTAAACGCAAAGCGGCGAAAACGTTCGCGCCGGAGCTTATGCCCACGTACAAGCCCGCTTCTTTGGCTAACCTGCGCGTCGTGGCGTACGCCTCTTCCGTGCTAACTTCCGCAAACCGATCGACAAGCGTTTCGTCGTAAAAGCCGCTTTTTAACGTGCTTTGCATATGTTTTACGCCCTCTATGCCGTGAAAGGGCGAATCGGGCTGGACGTTGATCGCGACTATATCGCGGTTTAGCTCTTTGAGCCGCTTTGTCGTTCCGCAAAACGTTCCGCACGTGCCCGACATGGCGACAAAATGCGTAACGCGCCCTTTGGTCTGATTCCATATTTCAACGCCCGTGCCGTTGTAGTGCGCGAGAGGATTTTGCGGGTTGTGATACTGGTTTGGATAAAAATATTTGTCGGGATTTGATTCGGCTTCCTCTTTGGCGCGCAAAAACGCGCCGTCGCTGGAAGCTAACGGATCGGTCGGCACGATCTGCGCTCCGTAACGGCGCAGAATCGTCTTGCGCTCGATCGAGGCGTTGGCGGGCATATATAAAACGACCTTGTAGCCAAGCGCCGCGCCGATCATCGCGTACGCTATGCCCGTGTTGCCGCTCGTGGCGTCGATGATTGTTTTGTCTTTGGTCAGAGCGCCGCTTTTGATTCCGTCAAGTAACATAGCTTTGGCGGCGCGATCTTTGATTGATCCGCCGGGATTGAAATACTCCGCTTTGGCGAAAACGCGCGCGCCCTTTCGCGGGCTTGTTTGCGCTCCGGTTTTCTCGCCGTTTGCGTATGCGCCGCTCTCGCGATCCGTCGGCGACGATCGACCTTCCATCGCAACTTGTCCGCTTGGCTCAAACGTTCTATTGCGGCGATCCATCAGCGTCGATCGACCTTCGCTCGCGACGGCGGTTTGCGCGTCGGCTTCCGCGCCAATCGCGTATGCGTCGATCGTGATTTCAATAAGCGGCGTGTCGCCGATAAAGTCTATAACGCTTGCCATTTCTCAATCTCTATCGATTTTGTCGTGATTATATCGAAAAAAGGCTTAATCGCTTGGCGCTCCCACCT
>JAISMA010000126.1 GCA_031276985.1 Helicobacteraceae bacterium
GGCTACAACAAGCGCAAAAGGGCGATCGCGCATAACCGTTGTCGATTGAAATCCAAGCGTAAATCGCGCATAATTTGAAACCAATTTAACTACGAAAAGAGACAAAATGGGCGTTATTACAGCGATTATCATATTGTCCATGCTCATTTTCTTTCACGAGCTGGGACATTTTATCGCCGCTAGAGCGATGGGCGTAACGGTGGAAACTTTTTCAATCGGCTTCGGCAAAAAGCTCTGGGCGAAAAAAATCGGCGCGACCGAATACGCGATTAGCGCGATCTGGCTTGGCGGTTACGTCAAAATGAAAGGACAGGATGATAGCGATCCAACGGCAAAAAGCGGCGAATCCGACGCGTACGATTCCAAAAAACCGTGGCAGAGAATCGTTATACTTTTTGCGGGTCCGTTCGCCAATTTCGTCATCGCCTTCGCAATGTTTTGGGCGGCGGCGCTTATGGGTTTCGACGCGCTTGCTCCTTCGATTGGCAAAGTCGTGGAAGATTCGCCCGCGCACAAGGCGGGATTGCTTGCGGGCGATAAGATAACCGCAATCGACGGCGCGGCGATTAAATCGTGGGATCAGATGAGCGCCGTTATTCGCGGCAGTCAAAGCGCGGTCGTTTTGACGATTGAGCGCGGCGGCGATCGCTTGGTTTTGACTTTGAATCCTGAATTATCCGACGCCAAAAACGTTTTTGGCGAAACGGAAACGCGCAAAATGATCGGCGTCGCGGCAAGCGGCGAAATCGTGAAACTTCGCTACGGAGTCGCGGAAAGCCTCGCGGTCGCCATGGATAAAACGATCGAGGCGAGTACGCTGATCTTTCAAAGCGTGATCAAACTGATAACGGGCGTGGTCGGGCTTGAAAACGTGGGCGGCATAGTGTCGATCGTGGATTTCACCGCCAAAGCCAGCGCGATAGGCTTTAGCGCGTTGCTAACCTTTAGCGCGCTTATTTCGGTCAATCTTGGCGTGCTGAATCTGTTGCCCATTCCCGCGCTTGACGGCGGACACATCATCTTTAATCTCTACGAGCAAATCGTTCGCAAAGCTCCAAGCGAAAAAATGCTGTATCGCTTGACGATTGGCGGTTGGGCGGCGCTGTGCGCGTTGATGATTTTAGGGCTTTACAACGATATTGTGCGATTGTCGCAATGACGCGCTTGGAGGCTGTTATCGATCGCGTGGAAAAAGCGCGGCTGGCGTATGATAGCAGGCATATCGTTAGGCTTGTCGCCGCGAGCAAATACGCCTCATGCGAGCGGGTTGTCGCTTTATTTAACGAGGGGCAACGCGCCTTTGGCGAAAACAAAGTTCAGGATTTTGGCGCTAAAGCCGCCGCGCTTGACGCGCTTGCGATTGAGTGGCATTTTATCGGCGCTTTGCAGAGCAACAAGATCAACAAACTTATCGCGTTGCGCCCCGCGCTGATTCATTCGATCGACTCTTTGGAGCTTGCGAAAGTTTGCGACGAACGCCTCGCCAAAGCGGGCTTGACCCAACGCGCTTTATTGCAGATAAACAGCGCCAAAGAGCCGACCAAAAGCGGCGTAGCGCCCGAAGCGGCGGCGGATATTTACGCCGAAATCGCCTCGACCTGTCGCGCCTTGACGCTGGAGGGCGTTATGACGATTGGCGCGCATACGAGCGACGAAAAGACAATCCAAAACAGCTTTGAAACTACGCGGCGCATCTACGATCGGATCAACGGCGCAAAAACGCTCTCAATGGGCATGAGCGGCGATTTTGAGTTGGCGATCGCTTGCGGCGCGAATTTGCTTCGGCTAGGCGCGATACTTTTTGAGCCATGAAAAACGCGATTGTTTTAACGGGCGGCGTGGCAAGCGGCAAGAGTTCCGCCGCGCGTTTTTTGAGAGCGCGAGGTTTTGACGTAATTGACGCGGATGCGATTTCGCGGGAACTTTTCCGCGAGTTTTCAGAGGCGATCGAGGCGGTTTTTGGAACGCTTGATCGCGCCGCGATTGCAAAGCGCGTTTTTGCGAACCGAAACGATCGCGCCAGATTGGAAGCGATCTTGCATCCGCCAATCCGCGAGCGCATTTTCGCCGAAAGCCGCGAGCTGGACGGATCGGGCAAGCGATATTTCGTCGATATTCCGCTGTTTTTTGAAAACAAAGATCAATATCCAATCGACGACGTTCTTTTAATCTACGCGCCGCGATCGACGCAGTTAAAAAGGCTAATGCGCGATCGCGGCGTTAGCGAACAAAGCGCAATCGCTATGATTGACGCGCAGATTCCAATCGACGAAAAGAAAAAGGCGGCGAAATGGGTTATCGACAACGACGGCGATCTTGACGACTTGCGTTTGCAAATTGATCGCTTCTTGCAAAACGCGCCATAAACGTCCGCCTCCCGCTACCCGCTACCCCCCCCTCGTCGTCGTTCCCGCCTCTTTCTTTGCGTCATCATACCCGCGCCCCGCCTGTCATTCTGCGCGGAGCGCCCGCTTTCGCAAGAAGCGCAGGCGCGAAGGAAGTCGCAGAATCCAAAAACAAAAAGCCAAAGCGTTCAGCTTGGTTACGTCGCAGATCGCGCTTCTCGTCATTCCCGCGTAGCCCCAGCCTTGCATCATTCTGCGGCTAGCCGCAGAATCTAAAATTGCATTTTCGGCATAATTTATTGCTCATGCAAAAATCGCCGCAAAGTTGAGCGATGAACGCCCAACCTTTTAGCGATCCTTACTTTAGATACTCTTTGCTCTAAGAGCCTATTTATTAGTTCCCCTTTGCCCGTTAATTTAACCTCTTTCGATTTCGCTCCACGAGGCCTGCCTATGTATATTCCTTCAGATTTCAAGCGCGCCAAAGCCTCTTTCGTGCGTTGCGAAATAAGATTGCGCTCGATCTCGGCGGACAATCCGAAGGCAAACGCTAAAACTTTAGAGCTAATATCGCTTCCAAGACGATAGCCGTCTTTAATCGTCCAAACCTGCGCCTCTTTTTGCATACAAACATTAAGAATGGACATAATCATCAATAAACTACGACCCAAACGCGAAAGCTCGGCGCAGATCATAATGTCGCCCTTTTTCAGAGATTTAAGCAACTTGCCAAGTTTTCGTTCATCAACTTCTTTAGTGCCAGAAATAGTTTCCTCGATCCATTTTTCAACCATAATGTTGTTCCGTTTGCAAAACTCGCTTATTTCATATCGTTGATTTTCGACAGTTTGTCTATCGGTACTTACTCTGATGTATCCGTATATCACAATCACTCCTGCTTGATCTTATCTTGGAAGTATACAGAAGGTGCGATTTAAGGTCGGCTTTCTTAAAGCTGATCAAAATGCTAGGTATCAAGGCTATACGTTCTATTTTAGGGAGGGCTTTTGTTGGACGAATATTTTAAATCCTCAGGCTAGGCTATTAAAAGCAAAAATGAAAATTAAATCTGTAAATGATGTTGGCTCAATGTCGTTGAGTTCTATTGTTGATTTTCTGCCAAATTATTATTTTATTATTTTACTAAATTCTGAATTGCTATTCGATTATTATAGGGAATACATTAACTGCACAGTAAATATTCAAATTAACGATATTAGGCAATTGCCAATTGTAATACCCACAAATGAGCAATTAGATACTTGCGGTTCATTATTTCAAAGAATAATAGAGCTAAAAAAGAAAATGTTCAATAATATTTTTCAAGAAACTAGCATTGAGGAGGAACTCTCCAAAATTGAGCTGAAATTGAACGATTTTGTTTGCGAATTATATTCCGTATAGAGCGTAAACCATTTGATCTAAGTTTCTTTGTATTTTAGAAAGTTGCTTCTCAGCTTCACCAATAGTTATTTGGTTAGAAAATTGCTTCAATTTTATTTCTATAGCAAAGTTAAATAATATCTCAAATTCCAACAATTTCTCTTTTGCTGGTATTATTATTGGCAATTGTCGTGCATCGTTAATTTGAAAACTAACAGTATTATTGACAAAATCTTTTATGTATTTTCCAATAAATGAGGAAACGATCATACAAATAAAATAGAAGTAGGGAATATCCTCTGAAACAGAAAACAACGACATACTTTTGACGTCGTGAATTCCTGCTCCTTTAAATCTACATCTTATTCTGGTATCACTTATATCTGACCAACAAAAGCCCTCTCTAAAATAGAACTGAGAATTTCTCACAACAGGCATTCCTTCGCCCTTTTTCCCTGAATTAGCTTTAAGAAAGCCGACGTTTTTTTGCGTCCATGCAATAGCAAATGGGGTTTCAAGATACCAACGGTTGCCGTCTTTATCGCCTTTGTCATAGGGCACATAATGCCTTTTTATTTCAGCAATACCATTTTTCTTCTCGTCATCTGTAAGCGTATCAACATCAACAATTTCGCTATCATTAATCAAACGATAAATATATCCCTGCCCGAAAATGTCTCTTCCGTATTTTTCTTTGAGGCTATCAAACAACGCCGCTATTTGACGTTCGCTTAAACTATCTAAAAATTCAGCTGTGTTGTTATACTTTGACATTTCTGCAATTTGTATTTTATACAACTTAATAACATCAGCTAATTTTTTGGGACGTGATTCGATAATATTTTTTGCCCATTTAGTAGATTTCCGAACCGCAATATATTTGCCATTATTGGCAGTCGCTAAACCTTGTCCGCCTTCAGTCAAACAACCAAGTAATGCGACATCGCCAGGCTTTAAACTTTTACGATATACTTCTAACTGATCTTTATTTTTTTCTATATTTTTACTTGTCGATATTTTCTCCCACCATTGCTCGTATAATTCTTTTACTTTTTTTCCATATAAACTCTGGATTTTCAGGTTTTCATTTGTCGGCTTGAAAATGACAGAATTTTGAGTATTTAAGTAAATATTTTGTTGCACAGAGTATTGTAGTGGACTAGACAAGTTTTTGCTACCGTCAAGAAATTTTATTTTATTGCCTTCTGGCTTTTTGTTTGACGCAGAAATAATACAAGTGTCTACCATTGCCGATTCAAACGGATTGGCAGTATCAAAAATATAAAGAACCTGTTTTGCCAACAATAAATCACGGAGATTTTTCTTTGTTTGCGTTGTCCAAAAAGTTTTGGGAGTAATATATGTAAGATTTCCACAATCCGACAAGATTTTAATTCCTTTGAAAAAGAAATGACTATATGTATCGTCAGCAAATCCATATTCTTTTTCCAAATGTAGCTTTTCCTCTTGATGTATTCCTTTAGTTGAGATATACGGCGGATTGCCAATCACAATATCGAAACCATCTTTCACGCCAAACATCCATTCAGGGTCAAAAAACGGCGACTTGGCGTTTTGATCATACGGATCCCAATCTGTCATTTTTTTAATTTTAGCCTCTAAACCTCTTAGATTTGTTTTAGTTTCCTCGATCTGGATTTGCTTTTTACATTCCTTTACCGACGCGATTAGTCTATCTCGTTCGGGCTTGTTAAGGTCTTTTTGCAAAAGATTTTGCGGCGTTTCATTGCCAATAAGAGACATTTGCCTTTCATAGTCATCGACCCATACTTCTTTTAATTCTGTAATTTTTGTCTCTAGTTGCTTAATGCGATTTTTATTTTTTGCTATCAATTCATGATTGGGCTTTGTTTGGTGTTCAATAAGATATTTTTTTATCTTTTCGCAGAGTTCTTTATCGTTGTCGCGCAATTTCTTTTTTTCTTGCCATGAACTTGCTCTCAAATTTTTATGAATGCGAATATCCCAAAGCTGATTTTTCAGATCGTGCAACTCATCGTCAAAAAGCGATTCTCTCTCTAAATCTTTGTCGAGAGAGATTAACGTATCTGCCGCAATAAATTTTAATTCCAAATTTGGTAACGGTAAAATGCCGTAATTGGCGTCTTTGTTGTTAGTTGGCATTTGCTCCACGATCAACGAGATAAAAAAGCGCAATTTGCTAATTTGCGCGGCAATGGTTTGAATATCTACGCCATAAATACAATTTTCAATCAAATTTAACTTCGTTTCATAAAGGTTAATGTTTGGATCAAGTTTTTTGAGCATATCGATCATCTTACTCAAAACGCCCATTGGAAACGCGCCTGAACCGC
The DNA here is from genome assembly GCA_031276985.1 of Helicobacteraceae bacterium. Taxonomy (GTDB): domain Bacteria; phylum Campylobacterota; class Campylobacteria; order Campylobacterales; family SZUA-545; genus JAIRNH01. The sequence goes on from JAISMA010000126.1 coordinate 6,065, forward strand.
ACGCTGGATCTAGAATTTTTAGAGCTTTGATAGCTTCTGATATTTCATCTCTATCTGGAAAGCGATCGACATTATCATCGTGTTGATCGTCGCTATTGTTGAATAGATCGTCGATCTGCGAATGCAGATTGGGCAGTTTTGTTTTTAGCGCCTCTTTTAAGCTCTCGTCTACCATATAATTCACAATTTTGCGCGGCGTATAAAACGAGCCGCTTTGCTTGCGCGCCGTTTCTTTTGTTTCGGGGTTGTAAGCGCCTAGCAAGTTTTCAAATACTTTGCCTAGCAGTTCGGGATCGAGCGCCACGTCCGCGTCGTTTGGCGTGTTTTCCTCAACAGTGAAGTTATATCGTTTCAGAATTGAAATTAGTCCTTTTTCGCCGTCAAAGAAAAGACAATTGGGCAAAAAGGCGCGTTTTTGTTTGCTTTTTTCCCTGCTAAATCCGTCGTTATTGTCTGGTTTGCCGTCTTTTTCTTTATCGAGACATTCAAATAGCCCGCCATTCAAAAACGGTACGCGCGCGAATAGCGCTTTGATTTGTTCATGCGAAACATTAAACCAACTGTTTTCTTTATTGTCTCGAAATAGCGTTTTAATGCCGTAATGTCCATTTATGCCATGATAGTTTTTATCTGCGGTAAATGTCCGTTCTTTAATTGCTCTATTGAGCGTGGCGAAAAAGAGATTTTGTAAAATCGCGTTATAGTAGTTTCCTTCGGTAGCGCTTGCTGGGTCAAAATCTTTTAGTATCTCTTGCAACTTTGCAACATCGAAAATATCATTTGGTATTAACTTTTTTTGTTTTATAAACCATACAAACATCAAACGTGTAATCAAGCGTATTAAATGCTCTTCTTTTTTCCCGTTTGGATACGAAACATTTGTTTCAGGCTCTAGCGCCCATTGATACCATGCGAAAAGCTCTTTATAAAACTCTTTTGTGAGAGATTCTACAGAGAAAGCATCCTTCAATGTTTTGAGCGAAACGCCTTCGGATTGAAGTTTGAGAAATCTATCCGTAGCGGTACGGTATTGTTGCGTCTCGTCGCCAAAAAGAAAAGTGTAACGTTTGGGGGCGGTTTTTTCGCCTTTAATGTCGGAAACAAAAGATACGCGCCAATTTCGCCCGTCGTCAAATACGGCGATCGCCGCGTCAAAAAGTCCTCCGCGTGGATTTACAAAGGTTTTTACAAGGTTGCGCAATCCTACGCGCTTATGCGCTACGGAACTATTTTTGAGATGATAATAAAAGAAGCCGATTTCCTCGTCTTTTTCCTCGCCTTGCGGCTTGATTGCGCCAAGATAATATCCCGTATATTCGTCGGCTGTTTTTTCTAACTTTTCTGGCTCTTGTCGCCACTCATTTGCGCTAAAAAGATTAAGCGATATATCGCGCCATTTTTCTGCGTCGTATTTGGACTGAAAGATCTTTGTTAATTGCGCGCTATCGTACATGTTTGTCGCTCCATATTTTTTACACAAACGTTTCTGAAATTACAACGTCGGGTTCAGTGTTGTCGATATTCGTTTCATCGTTTGCGACGGTGTAATATTTATCGTATAAGTTGGTGATTTGCAGGTCTATTTCATACTGTTTTTCACGCAATGTTTGCTCGTCATTTTTATATTTGCGCGATAGCGCGCGAACGGCTTTTGTTAGTTGCGCGTAAATACCTTTTTTGATATAAACGCATAGAGCCTCGCAACGCGATTTAATATCGGTATCTCTGCTAACGCGCTTATAAATCCTGAAAAACCCTAGCGCTTCGATAATGTTTTTATCTTTTGCTAATTTGTTTATGCTGTCGCCGTCTTGTTGCGCGATACTTTCCGCGTTAAATTTTTCCAAAGCGCGATTTACTTGCCCATAGTGAAACGCGCTCGCCTTTTCAAACGGAGCGGACGGCTCGCTTGGCGAGGCTTTCAGGATTGCGGCCGCGTCGAGAAAGTCGATCGATTTAACATTCTCGCCGCGAATTTCGTAGTATTCTATTTTGCGCGGCGAGGATATAAACGCGATGGTTGTTTCGGAAGACGCGCTTTTATTTGCGTTTCGCGCCGCGCGGATTCTCATTGGCATAGCTTTAATTTTATTGTATAGCTTGCGATCTGCGTTGTAGAGCTCTCTAACTTCGCGTAACAACTCTAATTCTTTGTCTATTTTGTCTTTAATGTTTGGATTGAATAGCTGAAACTCTTTAACGATCTCTTCTTTGGAATAGATTTGCGCGTCCTCGCCCAAAGCCGAATGAAATCCTTGCAGTTTAATTAGCGCGTTTTTGTAAAGCCGTATTTGCGCGTCGCCTTCCGCAGAGGGATAAAACATATAATTATGAATCTCTCCCGCTATTGAGCCGATACGATTTACTCGCCCGATTCGTTGCATTAGTCTGGTTGCGTTCCATGGCGAATCGTAGTTGACTATCACGTTTGCCCTGTGTAGATTTACGCCTTCGGACAGTACGTCGGAAGTAATAATGATATTGTATTCGTCGCTTTGCTCCGCATAGTTGGCGTCGAAACTGCGTTGAATATCCTCGTTTCTTTTGTCGCGGTTGCCAGACCAAACTTTGAGTATGTCGTCGCGATCCAATCTCTTTTTTAGCGCCTCTTCTAAATAATTAACAGTGTCTACACTTTCTGAAAAAATAACCAATTTGCCGTTTGGATTTTGTTTTTTATTAAAGATTTCGCTTTCCAGCGTTTTGATAAATAGATCCAATTTTGGATCTTCTGTGATTTTATCCCATTTAGCTTTTAAGTTTTCCAATTGTTCCTTGTCGGCTTTTAGTAATTGTAGCAGCTCTTTTTCGCCTTTGGGGACAAAATCATCTGGCGAATAAATGTTTTCTTTGAAGCCTTTTTTCTCCGCCTCTTCAACTATTCGATCAAATTCCCACTCGTCGGTTTGCATCTTTTTTAGATTCAGGCTGGGCGCGATAATTATCTTGCTTTCGTCAAACATTTTAATCATGCCATTTGTGATGGTTAGAAAGGTATCGAGCGATTTTTTGAAGGCGTAAAAACTGCTTTCAAGCCGTTTAACCATATGCACGCGGTATATTCCCGCAAGGTTTTCGCCGATATTAGCGGGGTTTTGATGTTTTCGCCTGTGTTCGTCGCTTAGAAACTCTACGGCGCGATAACGAGCGTAGTTTAGATCGTTGGTTAAAACTTTTAGCGTGTCGTAAAAAAGTTTATTTAGCGAAGGGTTTAATTGATAGGTTAAATCTTTGGGCGGCAGTATTTTGGGGAATTTAAGATTTTGGTCTTCTAAATCTTTTCGGTAGAAATCGTTATTCCAGATATTCTGTCTTGTTCTGCGCACGGTGATTTTATCCAATACTTTATTTCTGATTTGGTCGTAAATCTCGTCAATTCTTGATGTGTTTGTTAGGCTCTCGCGGTTTTTCATGATTTGTTTGTACTCTTGAATCAGTGGAGCGAAAAACTCGCGTAAATTATTGACGCCGTCGATCGTGGATTGTCTAGCGTTTTGAAAGAGTAATATTTGATTTAGCAGATCGTCTGGGCGATTGTTTAACGGCGTTGCCGAAAGCAACATTACTTTCTTTTGCGCCTCTTTGGTTGAATCTTCGTCGTTGCGGCGAGATTTGCAAATGCGTTGCAATTCGTCGTAGCGGTTTGTGCTGTCGCTACGAAAACTATGCGCTTCGTCTACGATGATTAGATCAAACTCTTTTTTATCTTTGTGGTTATCTGTGTTATCGATGATTTTTGATAAACTTCCATTGCTAACAAATTGCGCCTTTGAGTATATGCCAAACAGTTTGAAGGTCTCTTTCCAATTCTTTTCCAAAGCGGGCGGATAGATTACTAAGATAGCGCTATTTCTGCCGTTAGCCTCTATAAAACGTTTGGCGATCATAACGGCGACCATTGTTTTTCCCAAACCAACAACGTCGGCGAGAAAAAAGCCATTGTGTTCGCATAGCATTTGATAACCTTGAATGACCGCGTCTTTTTGATATTTTATGTCTCGTACGCCTTTTGGCAACTCTATAGTGAAGTTGTCTTCAACGCGATCTCCAAACGAGTTGATCAATACTTTTATATATAGTTCATACGGCGTGGGATTTACCCCGATATATGTTTTTTGCTTGGCGCTTTCTATATCGCTTGCAGTAATTGGAATGCCTTCTTCCCATAATTTATCAAACTCCGCTTTGCAAAACGCCACGTCGTCAAAATCTTTGAGCGCCACGTTTAGTTCGTAGCGGTGTTCTTTGCTAATTCCTAATCCAGATTCTGAAATGTTGGACGATCCCATAATAACCCAGCCGTCGCTATGTTCGCTATGCTTTTGCGGCAGGCAAAGATAAAATTTTGCGTGTAGGTTTTTTGAGCCGTGTATTTTCATCTCTGCTTTGCGCGTGTTTAAGTCTTCGCAAAACTGTAATATGTCGTCTTCTATTTCTTTGGAATAGTCCGATTTTTGTACGCCTTTAATAAAATCGTCGTCGTGCATTTTTTTGGCTTCTTCTTCCTTGCCAAGCATTAGCATGGCTCTATTGTGTTTGCGGAAAATGTTATCAACGTTAATGCCGACTAAAATCTGAATTTTTTCAACGTTTTCAAGCTCTTTTCGTAGCTTAAAATATCCGCTTGAGCGAAAAAAACCGACTACGGCGTGAAAGCTATGAAAATCGTTCATATCGCGCGCTATGCCTTTGAACTTGTCAAAGAGCGTATTCGACGGTTGGTTTGTGAAAAATTTGCTACTCATATTTGCTCCATGCTACATTGCCGCCAGATAGCGCCATTGAGCGGCGTTTTGCTACCCAATAGCGTGTATTTTATCTTTGTCTAGTTTAAGAAGCGATCAAAAACGGCGGTCGTAACGTTGGCGGAGGTTATTTGGGTTTGAGGTTGGCGAAGTCGCCCATCATCTTCATAGCCGCTTCCCGTTTGGCGGATTCTACGCGCTCGGTTGCTTCGTTAAACGCCGTAATCAACAAAATAACCAGCGATCGTTTATCTTCCAAAAGCGAATCGTCAATCTCCAGATCGACGATCTCGCCTTTGCCGTTTGCGGCAACTTTCACAAGCCCGCCGCCGCTTTTTGCGGTATAAACGGAGTTTTCGGCGCTTTCTTGCATTTCGCGCGCTTTTTGTTGCGCCATTGTGAAAAGTTCGCCCATATTTCCAAGATTTAGATTTTCAAACATTGTCAACCTTGTATTTCGCGCAAAACCTGCGTCAAAGTGTTATTCTCGTCGACCATTACGATCGTCGGTTTGTGGCTTAACGCCTCTTGATGATCAAGCAAACAGTAACAGACGATAATCACCTTATCGCCCACGCAGACCTTTCGCGCCGCCGCGCCGTTTAGACAGATTCGCCCGCCGTGCTTTTCGCCTTTGATCGCGTAAGTGCTGAAGCGCTCGCCGTTATTCACGTTTAGCACCTCGACTTTTTGACCGACCAAAATTCCGCTCGCCTCAAGCAAAGCCTCGTCGATCGTAATCGATCCCACATAATTTAAGTTTGCGTCCGTAACTGTGGCGCGATGAATCTTCGCGCACATCATTTCCAGAATCACGCCGCGCCTCCTTTTAATAGTTCCAAAACGATCTCGCGATCGCTGAAGGGCAGAACCGTTTCGCCGATTGTCTGCGTCGTTTCGTCGCCCTTGCCTAGTATAACCAAAATCTCGTCCGAAGCAAGATTTTCAAGCGCTTTTGCGATCGCCTCTTTGCGATCCGCGATACAAAAAACGTTTGGATGCGATCCGCATCCAATTCTGATCTCTTCAATGATTTTGAGCGGATCTTCGCTTCGCGGATTGTCGCTTGTAAGGTAGATTTTGACGCAACGTTTTGCCGCCTCCGCGCCCATCGGAGCGCGTTTGCTCTTGTCGCGATCGCCGCCCGCGCCAAAAACCGCGACGATCTTTCGTGGAAGCAGCGCTTCTAAAACCTTTTCGATCCCGTCTTGCGTATGGGCAAAATCGACGATTACGAGAGGTTTTTGGCTTACGATCTCCATGCGTCCCGCCACGCCGCCGAAGTTTTCAACCAGATCGCAGATTGTTTGTAGCGGTTTGTCGGTTAGCGTTTTTACCGCGCCGATCGCGGCTAGAATGTTGTAGAGGTTAAAGCGCCCTATCAGATTGGAGTTGAAAATCGCGCGCTCGCCGCTAAAAACGACCGCGCCGCTTAGACCGTCGTTTTGCGAATAGGCTTCGAGTTTGAAGGCGGCGGCGGCTTCGATCGCGTAAGTGCGGGCGTTGGCGAAGTTAAATTCGATCTGCGGATCGTCTTTGTTGATTATTTTTGGCGTTTCGTCGGCAAAAAAGCTGTTTTTCACGCGCCGATACTCCTCAAACAAACGATGAAAATCCAGATGATCGCCCGTGATATTGGAGTGTACTTTCAGCGCGAATTTTAGCCCTTCGGCGCGTCCTTGCGCGATCGCGTGGCTGCTAATTTCCGTGATGAAAAAGTCGCAACCGCGTTTTTTGGCGCAATCGATTCGCGCATAGTTTTCCAGCAAAACGGGAGTCGTGAGCAGTTTGGGCGCGAGGCTGCGCCCGTCGATAAAAAAGCCGCGCGTGCCTTGCATGGCGACGCTATAGCCAAGATCAAGCAAAAACGAGTAGATCAGCGCGGCGATCGTGGTTTTGCCGTTGGTGCCGCTAATGCCTACGATTGGCATATTGACGTCGAAGTATTCGCCGAGATCGCCCGCTTGCAAAACCGCCGCCGCGCCGTTTTTTACGGCGTCGTCAAGAAATTTGCGCGAATACCAATCGACGACAAACGCAGTTTGCGCGTCGCACTCGCGCGAATCCGAAGAGACAAACTTGAAACGATCGGAACTGACGGGATATTTCATCTTACGCCTTGCCCGCGCTTTTTGCGATCGCCTCTTTTTCCTGCAGTTTGACCAACAGCGCCCTTGCGCGATCGTCCATGCCCACAAACGGCGAGGCGCTTTCGATGAACCGATAGGCGACCTCCAAATAGCCGTTTTCAATCAATCGCTCAAGCAGATCGTACCAGTCGTTTTTGCGCGAAATATAGATGTTGGTCGATCGGGTTATTTTTTCAAAAAGATCCGCAAAACTAGGCGACGAATCCAGCAACGCCAAAAACTCTTTGTACTCTATGCCGTCGCGCGCGATCAAAAATTTGTCCAGCGCCGCGCTTTTTTCGCTCTCTTCGGCTTCGATCGTCTCGATTAGCCCAAGCGCTAGGCGTTTGGCTCTTTTTGGCTCGATCGCGCGCGCCGCCGCGTAAAGCTCGGCTACCTGACTTGCAAACTCGTCGCGTCTAAGGCAAAAATCGGCGATCAAAAGTCCGCCGACAGCCGATTCGCTTGCGGGTTTGAGCGCCAGAGCGCGACGAAAAAATAGCGCCGCCGCGTCAAAGTCCGCGTTCAGCAAAGCGCGCTCGGCTCTGCCGCAAAGCGCGCGAAAAGTAGGGTTAGCTTGCGGAGTTTTGAGCATTGTTAGCCGCCGTTTCGTCTATTACGATCATTTCGGGATGAATGCGCGATCTAATCGCCCGCTCCACGATCTGTTTTAGCGTGTTGGCGCTAGAACCGCAACCTACGCACGCGCCTTTTAACCGCACAAAAACCTCTTTTTGCCGAACGCGCGCAAGCTCTATGTCGCCGCCGTCTTTTTGCAACGCGGAACGAACCTCGTTCAGCGCACGCTCGACGGCGGGGAAAAGCTCCTCGTCGGTGAATGGAAAGCGCATTCGCGCCTTAGATCAACGAAATAATCGCCAACGGCGCTGCGTCGCCAAGCCTCGCGCCGCTTTTTTGGATCGTCGTGTAGCCGCCTTTGCGATCGACGTATTTCGGCGCGATCTCGGCGACTAGTTTATGCGTGGTCTCTTTGTCCTGCAAATGACTGAACACGGCGCGATGCGCGTTTGGATCGCCTTTGCGCGCTCTTGTTATCAGTTTTTCAACGTAGCTTCTAAGCTCTTTTGCCTTTGGCTCGGTCGTCTCGATCTTGCCCGCTTTGATCAGCGCGATGCTAAGATTTTTCAGCAACGCCTTGCGGTGCGAAGTTGTGCGTCCGAGTTTTCGATGCGCTTTTAAGTGTCTCATAAATTTAACCTTTTAATTCCGCTATTGCGGCTCTAAGTTTTGCGGCTAAATCTTCGGGAAGCGACTCGTGGACTGGATAGCCAAGCTGCGAGAGCTTTTCTTTGATCTCGTCCAACGATTTCTTGCCTAGATTTTTTACCTTGCTTAGTTCCGATTCGTCCATCAAAACCACTTCGCCTAAATATACGACGTCGCTTCTGGTTAAGCAGTTGTGGCTTCTAGCCGATAGCCCCAAATCTTCCACTTTGAGCAGAAGCGTTTTTAAGCTCTCGTCGCGATCGCCGCTTTTTACGCCAAGCGATCCGACGTTTTCCACGCCTAGCGCGGAAGAGAGCACTTCGGTTTGCTTGAAAAGCGTGGCTACGCCGCTTTTGAAAACCTCTTTGGGATCGCTTTGCCCGTAGGTGGCGATCTCAAAGACGATCTTTTCAAAGTTTGGATTGTCCTCGACAAGCATTTTTTCGATCGAGTAGTTGGCTTTTCTAACCGGACCAAAAATGCCGTCAAGCGGCAGATAGCCTTCGGGAATCAACTCTCGAATCTCCTCGCTTGGCACGTAGCCCATGCCCTTTTCCAAAATGATGGAGACCTTAAGCTCCCCGTCTTCGTTGATTGAAGCAAAGTGCGCTTCGGGCGTTACCACCTCGACGCCTTGCGCGGCAAGATCGCGTCCTTTGACCTCTTTGGGTCCTTTGAAGGATGCGAGCAACTCTATTCTGTCGTCGTTTCCCGTAATCTTAAAGCGTACGTTTTTGAGATTGACGATCAGGCGAGCCGCGTCTTCCGCGACGCCGCGCACGCTGTCAAACTCGTGCGTTGCGCCTTCGATTTTCACGGCGATCGGCGCGCAACCGACCGCGCTGGACAAGATCAGCCGTTTGATCGGGTGCGCCAACGTAATGGCGTAACCCGGCTCAAACGGAAAAATCTCGAACACGGCGCGATCGTTTTCGCTTTTGGTTACGACGAATTCGGTAGGCGCGTGTGGCGCAGTTTTGATTTTTTTCATCTCTTTACCGCTTTGAGTTGGTTTATTATTTGGAATACAGTTCGATAATCAGGCGCTCTTCAATCGGCAGATTAAGCTCCGCGCGATCGGGAACGCGAGTGAAAATCCCCTCGAACTTCTCTCTATCCACATCAACCCAAGGAGACAAACCGGTTTGATTGGTAAGCTCCAAAGCGCGTTGAATTTGCGGATTACTTTTCATTTTCTCTTTTATCGCCACTTTCGCGCCGACTTTTACAAGCATAGACGGCACGTCGACCCTCTCGCCATTTACCAGCACATGACCATGCCCCACGATCTGCCGCGCAAAACGGCGGGTCGTCGCAAAACCCATGCGATAAACGACGTTATCAAGGCGGCTTTCAAGCAACTTGATAAAGTTTTCGCCGGTGTTGCCCATGCGGCGGCTTGCCTCTTTGTAAGCTCTAACGCACTGCTTTTCGCTCACGCCGTACATGTGGCGCGCCTTTTGCTTTTCGCGTAGTTGCAAGCCGTATTCGCTGATCTTGGAGCGTCTTTGACCGTGCTGACCGGGCGCGTACGGACGTTTGTCGATCGCGCTCTTGCCCGCCAAACGGCGCTCGCCTTTAAGGTTCAGGCTAACGCCGAGCCTTCTTTCGATTTTCTCTACGGGACCTCTGTATCTTGCCATAGCTAATCCTTACACTCTTCTTCGTTTAGGCGGTCTGCATCCGTTGTGCGGCAAAGGCGTTACGTCTTTGAGAGAGCTGATCCTGATGCCGTCGACCGCGCCTACGCTTTTTATCGCCGTTTCGCGTCCGCCGCCCGGACCTTGAACGCGGATCGAAACCTCTTTTAATCCCGCCTCTTTAGCTTTCGTAAGCGCGCTTTCCACCGCTTGTTGCGCGGCGTAAGGCGTGGATTTTTTGCTGCCTTTGAAACCAAGACTGCCGGCGGTAGTCCAACAGATCACGTTGCCCGCTTCGTCCGTTACGGTGATATTGGTGTTGTTAAAGGTCGCGGCGATATGCACCACGCCTTTGCCAATGGTCTTTTTTATCTTTTTTCGCGTCGTTCTTTGTTGTTTGGTCGCGGTTGTAGCCATTAACTTATTCCTTATGATTCTTTAGGCTTGGAGCCGACGGTTTTGGGCTTGCCCTTGCGAGTGCGGGCATTGGTTTTGGTGCGCTGACCGCGAACGGGCAGACCTTTACGATGACGAATGCCGCGAAGCGTTTTGATGTCGATGAGGTTCTTAATGTCCATAGCGATCCGTTTTCTCAAATCGCCCTCGATCGCGTAGTTGCGAAGCTCTTTGGTCAAAGCCGCAACGTCGTCCTCGCTCAAATCGACCACCCGCTTATCGGGATTGACTCCCGTCGCCGCGAGCGCTCTAAGAGCGGTGGCGTGTCCAACGCCGTATATATAGGTAAGACCAAACTCGATTCGTTTCTTTTTGGGCAGATCGACGCCCGCAATCCGTGCCATGCTTATCCTTGCCTTTGTTTATGTTTCGGATTCGCGCAGATAACCCGCGAAACCCCTTTGCGCTTGATGACCTTACACTTGTCGCACATTTTTTTAACGCTTGCTCTGACTTTCATATCTTTTCCTTTTTATTAGCCGACAATGAAGGGCGGAATTGTACCATTATATACATTAAAATCTACTTATAACGGTAGGTAATTCTGCCCTTATCGAGGCTATATGGGGTTAATTCCACCTTTACCTTGTCGCCGGGCAATATGCGGATATAGTGCATTCGCATTTTGCCCGCGATATGACACAAAATCACATGCTTGTTCTCAAGCTCGACGCGAAATGTCGCGTTGGGCAGAGCCTCGTTTACGATTCCGTCAATCTCGATTACGTCGTCTTTTGCCAATTGCTAAATCCTTACGCTGCTGATAAAATCTCGGCTTTGCCGCCGACTATCGCCAAGGCGTGTTCGTAATGACTGCCGTTAAGCCCGTCCTCGCTCGCCACCGACCATCTATCGGCAAGCGTTTTGTGCTTGCCGCTCTTTTGGCAGATCATCGGCTCGACGCAGAAGACCATGCCCTCTTTAATCTTCGGACCCTGCTTGGGTTTGCCCTCGACGTAGTTTAAGATCTGCGGCTCTTCGTGCGGCTTTCGCCCAAGCCCGTGTCCGCAGTAGCCGCGAAGCGGGACGTAGCCTCTGGAGACGATCGCTTCCTCTAAGATCGCGCTCAACTCTTTGAAACGCATGCCGTCTTTGATAAGCCCGATCGCCTCGTAAAGCGTATCTTTGGCGCAGTCGATCAGCTTTTGATCGGACTGCGAGATCGCGCCCACGGGCAACGTAACCGCCGCGTCGCCATACCAGCCGTTAAGCTCTACGCCAATATCAAGCCCGATAATATCGCCCTCTTTCAGCGGCGTATCGTCCGGCACGCCGTGGATAATCACCTCGTTTTTCGAGGTGCAGATAGCGCCCGGAAACGGCGGATCGTAAAGACCCTTGAACGAGGCTCGCCCGCCGTTCGCCGCGATAAAGCGCTCCGCCTCTTGCGCGAGTTCGTTTGTGGTTACGCCCGCTTTTACCAGCGCGCCCACGCGCTCTAGCGTCTTTGCGACCAATTGATTTGCGGCGCGCAAAGCCGCAATCTCTTTCTTGTCGCGAAGCGCTATGCTCATCGTTTACAGACCTACCGCGCTAAGCGTCTGATAACGGCTCATGTAGATTTGAGCCTCGATTTTGCGCATCGTATCCAGCGCCACTTGCACCACGATCAGCACCGCCGTGCCGCCAAAATAAAACGGCACGCCCATAGATTTGACCAAAACCCACGGCAAGGTGGAGATAATCGCCAGATAGATCGCGCCCCAGAAAGTTAATCGGCTTGCGATCTCGCTTAGATATTCCGAGCTGTGCTGACCCGGACGAACGCCCGGAATAAAACCGCCCTGCCGTTTTAGATTCTCGGCTATATCTTTGGGATTGAAAACGATCGAAGCGTAAAAATAGGCGAAAAATATGACGAGTAAAAAGGTCGCGAAGTTAAACCAATAACCGTCGGGGCTTAACAGATCGCGCGCGAAACGCACATACTCGTTTTCGCTGGCTTGCAAAAGCGTCGCGGGGAACATCAAAATCGCGCTGGCGAAGATCGGCGGAATCACGCCGCTTAGGTTGATTTTGATTGGAATGTAGTTCATCACGCGCTTATTTTGACTTTCGATCATCACTTTGCGCGAGTAACTCACGGGAACGCGTCTCTCGGCAAGCTCAACGTAGATAATCGCCGCCACCGTAAGCAGTATGATCGCGACGATGGCGATCGCGGCGAAAAAGTTCATCTCGGCGCTGTTAATAAGGCTGATCGTGCCGCCGATCGCGCTTGGAATGCCCGCCACAATGCCGCCAAAGATGATCAAGCTCGTGCCGTTGCCGACGCCGCGTTTGGTGATCTGCTCGCCGATCCATAAGAGCATCATCGTCCCCGCCGTCATCGACGCGCTCGCCAGCGCCACGAAAGTATTCATGTCAAGCATGATTGGATTTTGACCGCTTGCTCCCGATAGGCTGTTTAGCCCGATCGCCACGCCAATCGATTGAACCAGCGCGATCCCGACCGTCATATAGCGGACGATCTGCATATATTTTTGCATGCCGTCGCGCTCTTTTTTCAGTTTGCCAAGTTCGGGGAAAGTCGCCCCCAAAAGCTCCATAATGATCGCCGCCGTGATGTAGGGCATAATCCCCAAGCTAATAATGCTAAGGCGCTCTACGGCGTTGCCGCTGAACATATTATAAAGCCCTAGAGCATCACCCTTGTGAGCGGCGAAAATCTCCTTAATAACCTCGACGTCCACGCCCGGCGTCGGCACGTAGGCAAGCACGCGAAAAACAAGCAAAAATCCCAGCGTGATCAGGATTTTATTGAGTAGAGCTTTATCCATCGCTTATTTTTTGCCGCCCGAATAGGCGATAGCTTCGTCTTTGATCTTCGGCGCAAGCGTTTTGGCGTCCGCGCCGATCAATTTGACTTTTTTTGTCGATTTTGGCGCTAAACCCGCCTCGATCAAAGCGGCGATCGTGATCTCTTTAAGCGTTTTGACGGCGGGAAAACGATCGACGCTGATCGCGTGAGGCTTTTGCTTGTGCGACGTAAAGCCGACCTTCGGCAGACGGCGATAAAGCGGCTGTTGCCCGCCTTCAAAGCCCGCCTTGTAGCCGCTACCCGTTCTAGCGTGTTGCCCTTTGTGTCCGCGTCCGGCGGTCTTGCCGTGTCCGCTGCCCTGACCGCGCCCAATCCGTTTGATCTTGCGGTTTGAACCGTTTGCGGGAGTAAGTTTTTCAAGCATAACCGCTCCTTATTTTTTTAGTTGTTCTAGCGCGAGGCAGGTGGCGCGAACCACGTTAGCCGCGTTGTTGCTTCTTAGCGATTTGGTAAGAATATCCTTCACGCCCGCAAGCTCCAAAACGGGGCGAACCGCGCCGCCCGCGATGAGTCCCGAACCCTCTGCGGCGGGCTTCAAAAGCACTACGCTCGCGTTGAATTTCGCCTGCACCTCGTGAGGGATCGTCGTTTTTTTGAGATCGACGAAGATCATATTCTTAAAAGCGTCGTCCACCGCTTTGCGAACGGCGTCGGGAATCTCTTTGGCTTTGCCTACGCCGTAGCCAACGTGTCCTTTTTTGTCGCCGACGACGATCAACGCGCTGAATCTGAAACGACGACCGCCTTTAACCACTTTGGTTACGCGCCCGATATTGACGATCACCTCGTCGAACTCTTCGCGGTTTAACGCTCTTATTTCGCTTTGCTGCATCCTTGTCCCTTACAGTTTAATCGCGTTTTCGCGAAGCGCGTCCGCAAACGCCGCCACAACGCCGTGATAGAGATAGCCGTTGCGATCGAAAATAACCTCTTCGACCTTTTTTGCCTTGAGCGCTTCGGCGAACGTCTTGCCCGCTTTCGCCGCGCCCTCTTTGTTGCTCGCCGCGCCTTGCGCCTTGCCGTCAAAAGCCGCGATCGTTACGCCGTTTGCGTCGTCGATCGCCTGCGCGTAGATGTAGCGGTTGCTTCTAAACACGCTGATTCTCGGCTTGATCGCGCTGCCGACTAGTTTGGATCTAATGCGCGCCTTGCGTCGTCCGCGAGTCGCGATCTTCTGTTTCAAATGTTTTTCGGTCATATTAAAAGCCTCTTACTTTACTTTTTCGCGGTCTTGCCGGCTTTTCTAAGGATTGTCTCGTCGGCGTAACGAACGCCTTTACCCTTATAAGGTTCCGGTCCTCTGTAGTCGCGAATAACGGCGGCTACTTGTCCAACCTGCTGTTTGTCCGCGCCTTTGATCGAGACGCTGACGTTCTTGTCTACCGTGATCTCCACGCCTTCTGGAATCTCAAAGTTGATCGGGTGCGAATAGCCAAGCAGAAGCTCAAGCGTTTTGCCCTTCACGGCGGCGCGATAGCCCACGCCCGAAATTTCAAGATTCTTTTCAAAACCTTTCGTCATGCCTACGACGATATTATTGGCTAAGGCGCGATACGTCCCCCAAAACGCTCTGGAGCGCTTGGAGTCGTCTTTTGGCTTGAAATGCAGCTTGCCCTCTTCGAGCGTTACCTGCGCGTTGCCTAAAGTATCGAGCGTTTTGCTTAGTTTCGCGCTCTTAAACTCTATAACGTTGCCGTTGATTTTCACCTCTACGCCCTTTGGCAGAGCGATCGGCGCTTTTCCTATTCTTGACATCTTTTAATCCTTACCAAACGGCGCATAGCGCTTCGCCGCCCGCGTTTTGAGCGAAGGCGTCGTCGTTGCTAAGCACTCCCTTCGAGGTCGATATGATAATCGAGCCGAAGCCGTGCTTGAATTTCTTGACGTTTTTGGCGGAAGCGTATATTCTGCGACCGGGTTTGCTCACGCGCTTAATCTCGGCGATCGCGCTTTTGCCTTTGTCGTCGTATTTCAGGAATACGTCGATATAGCGTTTAACGTCGGATTCGTCGGTCTTAAACGAATCGATGTAGCCTTTTGCCTGCAAAACGCCTAAAATGGATTCGACCGTTTTGGAATACAACAATTTGGTCGTCTCCTGACGGCGCAAAGCGGCGTTGCGAATACGAGTGATAGAATCGGCGATAATATCGTTCATCTTTTTCCTTACCAGCTTGCTTTGCGAACGCCGGGCAAAAGCCCTTCGTTTGCCATTTTACGCAGACACACGCGGCAGATTCCGAAATCCCGATAAACCGATTTAGGGCGACCGCAGATTTGGCAGCGCGTGTAGCCGCGCACCGCGAATTTGGGTTTGCGTAACGCTTTAACAATAATCGACTTCTTTGCCATCTCTTCCTCTCTTAACTTTTTTTGGCGAACGGAAAGCCAAGTTTTTCAAGAAGCGTCAAAGCCTCTTTGTCGTTTTTTGCCGTAGTAACGATCGCGATATTCATGCCATGAATCTTCGCTACGTCGTCGTAATTGACCTCCGGGAAAATCAACTGCTCGGACAACCCGAAATTGTAGTTGCCCGCGCCGTCGAAGCCGCTTCTTGGCAGACCCCTGAAGTCTTTAATGCGCGGCGCGGCAATCGAGATAAACTTCTCCAAAAAATTGTACATCTGCGCGCCGCGAAGCGTTACGCGAACGCCCACGTTCATGCCCTCTCTGATCTTGAAAGTCGCCACCGATTTTTTCGCCTTAGTGATCACCGCTCTTTGACCCGCGATTAAGCTGATCGTATCGGCGATATTTTGCATAAGCTTTTGATCTTTGCCGCCTTCGCCGCTTCCGACGCTGATAACGACTTTCTCCAGCTTGGGCAACAACATCGGATTGGATACGCCAAGCTCTTTGGACAAATCGGGCTTTAAGGCGGCGTATTTCGATCTTAATTGAAACATATTAGCCCTCGACTTTTTTAATGTTAGAGATATGGATCGGCTTTTCTTTGCCGATAAATCCGCCCTCTTTGTTCTTGTCGTTAGGCTTGACAGCCTTTTTCACGACTCTAACGCCTTCGACGATCACGAGCGAATCCTTCGGCAAAACGCGCAAAACCTTGCCTTCTTTGTTCTTATCGTCGCCCGCGATCACTTTAACCGTATCGCCTTTTTTAACGGCAAACTTCGGCATCACAGCACCTCCGGAGCGAGCGAGACGATCTTCATAAAGTTGGCGTAGCGCACTTCGCGTCCAACGGGACCGAAAATGCGCGTGCCGATCGGCTCTTTTTTCGCGTCGATAATCACCGCCGCGTTATCGTCAAATCGGATCAGACTGCCGTTATCGCGGTGCGTTTCTTTGCTGACGCGCACGATCACCGCTTTAACGACCTGACCTTTTTTCACCTTGCCGTTTGGAACGGCTTTTTTCACGCTTGCCACGATTACGTCGCCAAGACCGGCGTATCGGCGTTTGCTACCGCCCGGCACCTTGATGCACATAATCTCTTTCGCGCCGCTGTTATCGGCGACGGTAAGACGAGTAAAGCTCTGTATCATACGAGCGCCTCCGGTCTAACGTAGGATTTAAGTCTAAAATTTTTGGTTTTGCTAATCGGGCGCGTTTCGATCGCCGTAACGCTATCGCCTATTTGCAACTCGTTTTTTTCGTCGTGAATCTGAAAGGCGCTAAAACGCTTTACGATCTTGTGGTATCGCGGATGTAACGTCCGTCTTTCCACGCGGATCTTCGCGCTTTTGTCGCCGCTTTTGGATACGACCACGCCTTGAATCTCGCGCTTATGCGGGGTTGCTTGCTTGCTCATTTGCTCTCCATTGCCTTAGAGGATAACGCGGTTTGAATTCGCGCGATCTCTAATCGTTTGCTTTTAATTTCGCCCGTATTGGTTAGCTGCATGGTTTTGAGCTTCAGCCGCAACGAAAACAGTTGCGTCTTTTTTTCTTTCAGCTCTTTTAGCAGATCCTGCGAGCTTTTGGCTCTAATCTCGGCGTTGAGTTTCTGACGCTTGGTCAGATACTCTTTGCCGCCCGTTTTTTTCTCAGTATAACTCATGCTCTGCTCCCGCGCTTACGATTTTGGTTCTTAGCGGCAGTTTGCTGGCGGCAATAGTAAGCGCCTCTTTAGCCAGCGCGTCCTCCACGCCCGCGATCTCGTACAAAACTCGACCGCGTTGAATGTTCATCACCCACTCCTCGACGCCGCCTTTACCTTTACCCATTCGGGTTTCCAGAGGCTTTTTCGTGAGCGGCTTATCGGGAAAGATTCTGATCCAAACGCGCCCTTGACGCTTGATGTGCCGCGTCATCGCAACCCGCGCCGCTTCGATCTGACGAGAGTTGATTCTGCCGTTTTCAAGCGCCTTCAACCCTAGATCTCCGTTTGCTAGTTCCGCGCCGCGGTTAGCCTGTCCGCGATTGCGCCCTTTCATCATCTTACGATATTTTGTTTTTTTGGGCATTAACATAACGGCTATTCCCCTTTATCTTTCTCTTCGGTTTTTCTGCGTCTTGGCGCGCGCTTTCTCTCGCCTCGCTCCTCTTTTGGCTCGATCGCGGTCTCGCTTTCCGTTTGAACGCCTTTGGCTAACACTTCGCCTTTGAAAATCCAAACTTTTATGCCGATCACGCCGTAAGTGGTGTGCGCTTCGGCAAAGCCGTAATCGACTTTGGCGCGAAGCGTGTGAAGCGGCACTCTGCCCTCCAAATACCACTCTCTGCGCGCGATCTCCGCGCCGCCCAAACGACCGCTGACCTGAACGCGAATGCCTTTAGCGCCGCCCTTCAAAGCCGCTTGCATCGCCTTTTTCATAGCGCGGCGAAACGCTACGCGCTTTTCAAGTTGAGAGCCGACGTTTTCCGCCGCGAGTTGCGCGGAAAGTTGCGGGCGGCGCTCTTCCTTGATGTTGATGATCACCTCTTTTTTGTTGACGAGATTCGACACTTCGCTTTTTAGCTTGTCGATCTCCTCGCCTTTTTTGCCGATTACGACGCCTGGGCGGGCTACCACGAGAGTAACCTTCAACTTCTTGATCGTCCTCTCGATAATAATATCGCCGACGCCCGAATAGTAGAGCTTCTTTTTCAAGAAGCCGCGAACTTTATAATCTTCGCCCACATTGGCTGCGCGCGCGGCTTTGCCCGGAAACCAGCGCGATTTCCAATTGGTGTTGATGCCAAGTCTTAAACCGATCGGATTAGTTTTCTGACCCATTATTTTTCACCTTCTTTTTCAACTTCCACCAAAATGTGCGACGTAGGCTTTCTGATTGGCGTGGCGCGTCCGCGAGCGCGGGGCGTAATACGTCTCAAAACGGCGGCTTTATCGACGCGCGCGCTTTTTACGATCGCTTTGTTTGCGTCCAAGCCCGAATTAGCCACCGCGCCCGCTAGAACCTTGTAAATAACGCGAGCCGCTTTGTTTGGCATAAACTGCAAGGCGGCGAGCGCCTTTTCGGCGTTTAGCCCGCAAATTTCGTTTGCGATCAGACGCGCCTTCGTCGGAGATAGACGAACATATTTCAATAACGCTCTGCTCATCTTATTTTCCTATCTTTTTCTGTACGCTGCCCTTATGCCCGTGAAAGGTGCGGGTGGGCGCGAATTCGCCTAGCTTATAGCCGATATGGTTTTCGGTGATATACACGGCGACATGCGCGCGCCCGTTATGCACCAAAAACGTTAATCCGACAAAATCGGGGCTGATCGTGCTTCGGCGCGACCACGTCTTTATCGGCTTGCTTGAGTTTTCCTTCTTTGCCTTCAAAACTTTCGCCAGAAGGTGCGAATCTATAAACGGCCCTTTTTTCGTTGATCTACCCATGGTTATCTCACGCCTTTCTTGCGTCTGGTGATGATGTAGCGATTGCTTGCTTTCGTCTTTTTGCGGGTCTTTAAGCCTTTGCACTGCTGACCCCACGGAGAAACGGGCGGTCTATGACCGTTGGATTTGCCCTCGCCGCCGCCGTGCGGGTGGTCGATTGGGTTCATCGCCGATCCGCGCGTTTGCGGGCGAACGCCAAGATGACGATTGCGTCCCGCTTTGCCGATCACGCGGTTTGCGATCTCGGCGGCGCTTACGACGCCAATCGTCGCCATACATTCGCTTAGCACTTTGCGGGTTTCGCCGCTTGGCAGACGAAGAATCGCGTATTTATCCTCGCGCCCCATAAGTTGCGCGAATCCGCCCGCCGATCGCGCAAGTTGCGCGCCTTTGCCGGGCTTTAGCTCTATGTTATGCACGATCGTTCCGACGGGAATGGATTTGAGTTTGAGCGCGTTGCCCGCAACAATGTCCAGTCCCGCTTCCGCCGCCTCGATCGTATCGCCCGCCTTCAAGCCTTCGGGCTGAATGATGTAGCGTTTATCGCCGTCTTTGTAGTGAATCAGCGCGATTCTCGCGTTGCGATACGGATCGTACTCGATCGCCGCGACTTTGCCCGATACGCCAAACTTGTCGCGCTTGAAATCGATAACGCGATAGAGCTTTTTCGCTCCGCCCTCTTTGTGGCGCGAAGTGATTCGCCCGTTGTTGTTGCGTCCCGCCGTAACGGGCAACTTGACAAGCAACTTTCGCACGCTCGCCTTCGCGGTAATGTCCTTATTGTTTAGTCCCGTCATATATCGGCGGGAGGGGGTATAAGGTTTGTATGTTTTTAACGCCATCGTCGTCTCCTTACGCCGTTAGAGCTTCGATCGCCGCGCCTTCAGGCAGGGTTACGAAGAACTTTTTAAGATCGTTGCGCTTTCCGACGACGCCGCGAAAACGCTTGGTTTTGCCGTGAATGGACGAGGAGTTGATCTTCTTTGGCAAAACGCCGAAATACACGCGAAAAAGCTCTTTGAGCGAGTTTTTGGTGATCTTCGGCGAGGTTTGCACGACGACCACGCCCCGCTCTTGCAGACCGAGAGATTTTTCCGTATAGAGAATGGATTTAATATCGGTAATGTCCGCCATCTCAGTCCTCTTTTATGATTTGTTCAAGCGCCGCTTTTTCGATCGCGATCACGCGATAGCTCGCGGCGATATAGGCGTTAAGCTCCGATACCTGCGCCAAATAGTGCGAAGGCAGATTTCTAAACGCCAGATAGTTTTTATCGTTTAGGCTCGATACGACAAACAGCCCGTCTCTAGGCGCGATCTTTTTGGCGATCGCCGCCGCGTCTTTGGTTTTGCCGCTTTCGACGCTAATGGAATCAAGCACGAACAACGCGCCTTCGCTCGCCTTTTTATTCAGCGCGTAAAGTAGCGCCAAACGTTTTTGCTTTTTGTTGATCTTTTGATCGTAATTGCGCGTATTTTTCGGACCAAAAGCCGCGCCGCCGCCCACAAACGTAGGACCTTTAAGCGAACCTTGTCTCGCGCGCCCGCCGCCTTTTTGCGCGAACGGCTTTTTGTCCGTGCCGCTTACGTTGGCGCGGGTTTTCGTGTGCGCTCCGTTTTGGCGGATAGAGCCAAGAAACGATTTAGCGTACAGATAGAGGTTTTGCTCGCTGATCTCTTCGTATTTTTCGGGCAAAGGAAATTCGCCCGATTGCTCAAATTGCGCGTTTAATAACGTTGCTTTGCTCATTTGACCGCCTTTATGCGACCCAAAGCGCCGTTTGGACCGGGAACGCTACCTTTGACGACAAGTACTTTGCTGTCATTGTCAAAACTAAGCGCCTCGCTTTTGATCGTAACTTTTTCGTTGCCGTAATGCCCCGACATTTTGCGCCCTTTATGAACGCGCCCAGGCTCGTCGCGGTTGCCGATCGAACCGCTTGTGCGGTGAAAACGGCTGCCGTGCGCGGCTGGACCGCCTTGAAAGTTCCAACGCTTGATCAAGCCGCTAAATCCGCGCCCTTTGGTGTTGAACGAGATTTTCAAAACCGCGCCTTCTTTAAGATCGTCGTAACTTTGATCGCCCTCTTTCGCGCCGTTTGCCTCAATCGTGGCGAAGCGGTTAAACTCTTTGGATAAGCCGTAGCGCTTTTGCGCGCCGCCGATCGCTTTGTTGAATTTTTTGCCGTTTGAATAGGCGATTAACGCTTTGCCGTCTTCGCGCGGCGAAACTATTTTCGCTTCGCGGATTTTCAG
>JAISMA010000152.1 GCA_031276985.1 Helicobacteraceae bacterium
GCGGGGTTGAACGCGGCTTTGATTTTGGCGAGATCGTATCGGACGAGAAGCGGCGCGGAGCATTTGGGGCAGGTTTGCGCCTTTTGATTGCGTCCCGCTTTTTCGCCGCACCTTGAACATTCTAAATGGGTTGTGAACATAACGTATCTTTATTGTGGTTTTCGCGCATTGCGGCGACGATCTTAACAAATCGTCTAAATAAACCGCCGCGAGTTTTGTTATGATCGCTCAAACCAATTGCAAAGGCGCGAATATGATTAAAACGCTTAAACTAGGCTTTAGCGATCTTGTCGTCTCAAACGTATGTCTTGGCACGATGACTTTCGGTTCGCAAACCGACGAAAAAGACGCGCATAATCAGCTTGATTACGCGACGCAAAACGGCGTGAATTTCATCGATACGGCGGAGATGTATCCCGTGCCGACCGACGCAAAAACCTTTAACGAAACCGAGCGGATCGTGGGGCGGTGGCTCAAGCGCAAGCGGCGCGATAGCGTGGTTGTGGCGACCAAAATCGCGGGCGCGTTTCGCGGCATGGAGTATCTGCGCGGCGGTTTGGAACTGCGCGTTAATCGAGAGCAGATTCGCGCCGCTTTGGAAGGGTCGCTAAAACGCCTGCAAACCGATTATGTCGATCTGTATCAGATTCATTGGCCAGATCGCAATCAGGCGATGTTTGGGCAGTGGCGCTTTGATCCCGCAAAAGAGCGCGAAACGACGCCGATCGCAGAGCAACTAGAAACGCTTGCCGAGCTTGTCAAAGAGGGTAAAATCAGGGTGATCGGCTTATCGAACGAGCATCCGTGGGGCGTTATGGAATTTGCGCGAATCGCCAAAGAGCGCAATCTGCCGCGCATTGCGTCGATTCAAAACGCTTATAATCTGCTGAATCGCAAGTTTGAATACGGTTTGGACGAAGTCTGCTGGCGCGAATCGATCGGGCTTTTAGCCTATTCGCCGCTTGCTTTTGGGCATTTGAGCGCGAAATATCTGGACAATCCGCAGGCAAACGGGCGCGTCAATATCTTTGCCGACAGGGGTTTTGGCGAGCGTTACGATCGACCCGCCGTGCCAAGCGCGGTGAAGGCGTACGCTGATTTGGCGCGATCGAATGGCTTGACGCCCACGAAATTGGCGCTGTTTTTTGCGGTAAGCCAGCCTTGCGTCGCGTCGACTATTGTGGGCGCGTCCAATCTTGAGCAGTTAAAAGAGGATATTAGCGCGTGCGCCGAGCCGATCGCGGAGGACTTAGCCAAACGTTTGCTTGCCGAAATCGACCGCGTTCATTTGACGCATTCCAATCCCGCCCCATAACGCGCCGCGCTTTTATTGACATTATGCGCTAATTTGCCGCAAGCCGTCGTCGTATCGCGCAAACAACGCAAGAGCGATCGGCGGCAAAAAGCGACATTTATCCGCGCCTTGTCCGCGCTTGCGATTGCAGACGCGAATGCTTGTTTTACTACGCAACCTTCGCCTTTCTTGCCATTAGCGCGTCCTTTTTTCGTCATTCACGCGACGACGAGTATCTATCCCTGAAACGATCGCAACCCGATCGCCAATTGCAGAGCCCTTAATTTTCTTAGATTCCCGCTTATGCTGGAATGACAATACGCTGGCGTTTCGTCGCAAAAATAATAAAAGAAAGCGATCCGCTTCGCTCAAACCATAATGAGCAAAGCGGTATAATGCGTGTAGCCATGAGACGCGATAAAGCAATGAGAGAAATATTACTTATTAAGAGCGCGAACGAAAATCTTGCGTTAGCGAAACGTCCGCGACAAAAAACCGCGCGGGCTGCCGACGCATTTTTGTTGCGCCATGAATAAAACGTCTAAACGCCTATGGATTTTGTCTGAAGAGCGTCCAAAAGCGGAAGTTCTAAAACAAATTATATCTAAATTTGCGCTTGATAATAGACTTTCTTATTTTGTGGATAATCTGCGTATTTTGCCAATTTTGGAAGACGGCAAATTCGCCTTTACATATGAATTGATTGGCGTTCGATGCAATAAGATCGATAAAATTTATATCAAAACTATAAGCGGTTATTCGAGTTTTGTCGATTTTTTAATTTTTTATCAAAATAGACAACCCGACCCCGCTAAAGATTTTCCAGATTACGCGATAGAGGAGACCAAAACCGACGATAGCGAAAGCCGCAACACAGGCGTTTATCAGAGATGTTCAAAGTTTATTTACATCGATAGTTTTTATCCATCCACTCGAAAAGTTATGCTATATAATTTGCAGATAGACCAAAAAGCGACTCCAACCCAAACAAATATTTTTGGTACGCGATTGTTATTAACGATCGGAGTTGAAATTTTGGGCAAGAAACTAGATGAAAGTATTTTTAAGCCCTTTACGGATATTGACGAACTGATCGCTTTTAAGAATTCTATGAGAGCGCCCCCCCGCTGGAAATACGCCAATTGAGATCGTAAGATATAAAGACAAAATTACAATTTCAGGGCGGCTAATTAAGTCAGACGCATTGGCGCATGATCCTAATATTGGAGCCTTAAGCATCATTGCCGCAGCCCTTCGGAGGCTTGGCTGGAAGAATGAGATAGAAATCACTCAACATGGCTTATCGCAAAAACATTTAACGCATAGTAATAAATTTGTCATTATCGCTAATCAAATCAATATCAAGTTGCAAAACTTAATAGCGCCAAAACCTACGCCACACATCAAATACTGGCATTATGAAAACGAGGGCGAAAAACTCGGGACAATCTTTATTCATCTCGTTGTTGAGAGTTTTACGAATGGTTATTCAATATATGAAAATCATGCGGGTTGCGAACGCGGCTATTTCATAACTTCCACGAATGAACATATTGCAATTTCGAAATATTCGGATCGCGCAAAATATAAAAATGGCGATATCAGCAAAATTATTGCGATCCCCGATTTGATCTTGCTGGATTTTGGTAGAAATGAAATTATAAATATCGAAGGGAAACGCTATCAATTTAGAGAAAACGGAATTAAAGAATTGAATAATTATGGCGACATAGAATATCTTTATGTTAAGAAATTCTATCCGAAATACAAAATTATAAGAACCGTCGTATTGTATGGAGGGAGCGAAAAAACGAAGGCGATCTAATTCTTGGAATAAAAGCCCCTGAAATATTCAAAGACGCGATCAAGCGTTTAATTGAGTTTTGGAGTTAGCTTTATGAGGCGCTTTATAAAATCGCCGCTAAATTACATCGGCGGCAAACATAAAATTTTGTCGCAAATCTTTCCTTTGTTTCCAAAAGAAATCAATAACTTCGTCGATTTGTTTTCTGGCGGAGCTAACGTTGGAATCAACGCGAAAGCTAAGAAAATTATTTTGAACGACAATCTGACTTATTTAATCGATATATATCGAGCGCTAAAAAATAAACCGCTTATTGGTTTTAACGTTTTACGCTTTCAATCACCAAATAAGATTTAACGCCGAGCATAAATTTAATACTCCGTTTGGCAAAAATAGAAGCCGCTATAACAATGAAATAAGAAAAAACCTCGTCGCCTTTCTTGAGGCTCTTCGCGTTAAAAACATAGACTTTTGCGATAAAAATTTCGACGAATTTGATTTTTCAGGCTTAACGCAAGAAGATTTTGTTTATTGCGATCCGCCTTATTTAATAACCGTCGGGACATATAACGACGGCAAACGCGGTTTCACGGGTTGGGGATTAAAACAAGAACGGGCGTTGTTGAATATTTTGGATAATCTCAATAAGCGGAAAATCAAATTTGCTTTGTCTAACGTATTGTCGCACAAAGGCAGAACGAACGAAACGTTAAAAGAGTGGATCGGCAAAAACGGTTATAGCGTACGAGAGATTATAAGAGACTACGCGAACTCTAATTACCATACGATTATTAGAGATAAAGAATCGACGCGAGAGGTACTAATCGCTAACTACAGTTTTATCTCTTCTCCGTCTCTTTTGTGATCGCTTAAGCGCCGATTTCATCTCTTGAAAACAGCGCGGCCGTATGCCTTGCGATACGGCTTGTTAAAATATCGTAGAATTTTTCGTCGATCTCAAAACCTACAAATTTTCTGGATGCGTTTAGCGCGGCGATCGCGGTTGTTCCCGAACCCATAAAAGGATCTAATATCAATTCGCCCTCAAAGCTATGAATTTCGATAATTTTTTCGATTAGTTTTACGGGCTTTTGGGTTGGATGATAGCGCTTAAACGCGCCGCCGCTTTCGGAAGGATATTTCATTATTGGGCTTTGATAGGTCGCCTCTTGCCGATTAAACGTCCATTTGCGTTTTATTCGCTTTACAAACCAGATCATCAGTTCCAAAGACGGAACGTATCGCCTGTCGCGGTTTCTTGGCATCGGATTTGTCTTTTCCCAAATGATAACGTCTTTGAACTCAAAACCAAATTTCGCGGCGATCGCGATTATTTCCGAAACTTTTTTGAAATCGTTAAATACTATAAGCGCGCCGCCGTCTTTTAGCGCGCCAAAAGAGGCTTCGATCCATTTTGCGTTGTCAAACGCTTCGTCCCATTCGCCAAAACTCGTTCCCGTTCTGGCGTTTTTGCGATCTTTCATCGTATGAAAATTTGATTCGCGCGATATTACGTACGGAGGATCGGCGATAATCAAATCAACCGATATTCCGCGTGAAATTAGCTTGTTAATTCCCTCGACGCAATCCGTTTTGATAACGCGGTTAATATAATTTGTTTCCATGCCGTTATTATACTATCGCCCGTTTGCCCGCCCGTTGCCGCGTTAATGATAAGCGACGCGAATTAGCGACGATCGATCTGGTTTTTGCGGACGTTAAGCCGACTTAAACCCAACAAGGCTACAATGCCTAATCATCTTCAAAGGAGCAAGCCTTGAACTTACCTTCTTACCGCAAGTTGCGCTACGGCGTTATGGCGTTTGCCACGGCGCTTACGATCGCGGTTCCGTTTATCACGATCAACGGTCATCACA
>JAISMA010000160.1 GCA_031276985.1 Helicobacteraceae bacterium
CGTGGGAGAGCGCGTTTCCCTATGCGTGCGATCTGTTTGGCTTCAAAGGCGCGCAAATGCCAAGCGCTACGGTGTTTGCCAGCGGCGGCGCTCCGTGCCGCGAATTTGCGCCTAAACGCGCCCAAAACGGCGACAAAAGCGAAAAAGATCGCGGTTTTAGAGTTTAGTTCAGGAGTTTGCTTGCGAGAAAAAACGGCCGAATACGATATTTTTATTCACATAGACGGCGATCGTAGCGGCGCGGGAGAAAAGGCGCGAGAATATTATATAGATTTTCTTGTTTCACGCGATAACGACGACGAGATAGTTTTGTCCGATTTTCTGTTTTTCGCGGAAAAAGAGATCGACTTCAACAAACAAAACGACATAGTGTCAAATTCGCAGCAATTTGGCTTGAGTAAACGCGCTAGATTAACGCTGCATTTTGATTACGATCTTTTTAGCGAAGCCGACGATACGCGCAAATACAAGATCGTCTTAAACGCGATACTATATCTGCTTAATTATTGGCTATATAACCTAAAAATACCAAGAGGCGTTCGATTGGATAAAACGATCGACGAGTACCAAAAACGCCTAAAAGCCGACAACCTGTTTGATAAAACGCTTCAAGAGGTATATATCAAATTGGACAATCCGTTTAGATTTAGTTTTATGCGTCATCATTTTTGCTCGATAAACAAAGAAGACATATTTTTCGACACCAACGATATAGAAAAATATCTTAACAATAATCTATATAAACATCATTTTGGAGAGTCGATCAAAGAGACGTTTTTTTATTACGATATTTTTGATTTTGGCGATCCGCGCTATTTGTCGTATATCGACGGCGCAAAAACTTGCAAGCTGGGCAACGACTACGATCTATACTTAATTGAGCAATACGACAGCCAAATTTTCAAAGACGCGGCAAAAAAAGAGCAAATAAACTATTTAAGCGAAGGCATATTGAACGCCGTAAAACGAATGGAACACGCGAAGCAAAAACCTAAAGCGTTTAACGTCGATAAATTCTACAAAACGCTTAAAGAGCTAATGCGTAAATACGCCGCCAAAGCGTAATGCGGGCTATGAATCGCCTCTTTGTCGCTTATAAACCGCCGTTTATCGGATCAAATAGTTTTTTATCGCGCCTAAAGCGCAAATACGGCGTTAAAAGCGCGGGGTTTTCTGGCATTTTAGATCCGTTTGCAAAAGGCGCGTTAATCGTGGCGTTTGGACAATATACAAGACTCTTTAACTATCTTGCCAAAACGCCTAAGATATATCGCGCAACGTTATGGCTTGGAGCGCATAGCGAATCGCTCGATATAGAACGAATAACGCGGATAGATCAAACGCCGCGATTAAATCCGCAAACGATCGAAACTGCGTTGAGCCTTTTTAGCGGCGAAATAGAACAATATCCGCCTATATTCAGCGCGATTAAAATAAACGGCGTTAGATCGTACGAACTTGCGCGAAAAGGCAAAGAAGCGGCGATTAAATCGCGTAAAGTTTGCGTTTATGGCTTAAAGCTAGTCGCCTACTCTCATCCGTTTATAACTTTTGAAGCCGCCGTTAGCGAGGGGTGTTATATCAGATCGCTAGGACGCGATTTGGCGCTAAATCTAGATTGCGCGGGATCGTTAAGCGCTCTTGAGCGTCTTAGCGAAGGACGATTTTGTTTTGAAAACGAAAAGGCGCTTAATCCGCTTGAGTTTATCGATCTAAAACGCAATCGATACTTGGGCGAACAAGCGGATTTGCGATGTGGAAAACCGCTGGATATTAAACGTTTTTTGGTACAAGAAAACGGCGATTATCTTATTGAAAGCGAAGGCTTTTTTACGATCGTTAGCATCTTTAACGCCGCAATAACCTATAAACTTGGTCGTATCAATCTTTTAGCGTAATATATCCGTAATTGCGTAGAAGCGCAAACATACAAAAACCGCGCAATCGCCTTCAATTATTCAACGCGGCGATCGCTTTTTCCGCAAAAGCAAAAATCTAAACCTCTTAACGTTCGCAATGAGCGCCAACCGCAAAATCTTTGACCTTTTTTTGCGGATTGCGTACTAAGATAGACGGGCGAGTTATTGGATAGCGACTATTCAAAGGCGATTAGAGACTTCCGCAATATCCAAATGGGCGAATGGGGTAAACCATGGCGATACGATCGCGTTAAGCAGGTTTCTATATCGCAAAAGATACGCTATACACAAAAGGTTACAAAACGCTACTTAATAAATTTTACGACGAAAAGGGCGAAAGGGTTATGTATAACGAGAATGATCCATGGGCGAAAGTAGCGTTTAAGCGCTACTTTCCAGCGGAGCGCGAGTTTACTCGAACTCGAACGTCGCCGAAACGTTCAGGGTAAACTTTTTGGTTTCGCCTTCGCCGCCGTCGTAGAACGGATTTGGTCCGTCGGTGTAAACGTCGATCAGTTTGCCAAGTTTGCCGCCGTTAGCCTTTGCGATCGCTTCGGCTCTTTGACGCGCCGCGTTGAAAATTTCGGCGTAGACTTCGTCGGCGACTTGCAGCTCGCTACTCGACTCGACTATCCTGTTGCCGTGAATGGAAACTGTAGTCTTACGATCTTCGTTGTAGTCGTAACCGCTTGCATCCCATTTCTGGATCGCGCCGTAGGCGATTACGCCAATCACAAACGAAAGCCCCAAAACAATCGCGCTGTTGATTTGCATTGTTGTCCTTTTTTTGTCGGCAATTATACCGCTTTGACCTTAAAGCAAGCGAAACGCGGCGCAAAAATTTTCGTTTGCTCCGTCGCAATCGCGTTATTGCGCCCGAACGGATTTTGCCGCTTTTATGCGCAAACATAGCGTTAAAAAACGCTATGTTTTACGACCGATACAAAATATCAAACGGGCAAAACGCGCACGCGGCTATCTAGTTTTTCTTTCAGCACGCTGTCGATCGCGTACAGCGTTCCCGTCGATCCCGTCGCGCAACCAGAACATGCGCCAAGATAACGGATATAAACGTCGATATGATCGGGCGAATCTTTAATGTCCAGCAACTCAAGATTGCCGCCGTCCATCATCAACATTGGGCGAATGCTGGAATCAAGCGTTTTTTCCACCGCCTTAATCTTTTGGACCATACTCATAGAGGCAAAATCGCGCGCTACGGCGGAATCTAATATCTTTTCGCGCTCAATTTCGGCAAGCGTTTCGCGCAATACGTCGACGATGTAAATATGGCGCGATTCATGTCCGCCCGGATGAAGGCAGCTTTTGCAAAACGCGCCCGCTTTCGTGTAAGCCGTAATCTCTTCGACCGTCGTTAATCCGTTTAGTTTAACGACCTCTTTGATCATGCTTTTTGTTACTCTCGCGCACTCGCAAACTATATCTTTTTCTTCGTATTGGCTTATATCCACGCCGTTATAGATCGCCGCGGCGCGTTTAATAACGTCGTACGCCATAACCGAGCAGTGCATTTTTTGCGGCGGCACGGCGGGAACGTCGGGCGTATCGCGCAACGCGAATTCAACGTCGATATTGGTGATTTTTGCCGCCTCGTCCACCGTTTTGCCTACGCAAAGCTCCGCCATCATGTCGCTTGAAGCGATCGCGGTGCCGCAACCAAAGCTCTTGAACTTGGCCGATTTAATAACGTTTGTCTCCGGATCGACCGCCCAAAACAGCCGCACCGCGTCTCCGCACGCTTCCGCGCCAAAATCCGCCACGACAAGCCGCGCTCCAAGTTTTTGCGCCTCTTCCGCCGCGATCTCGCCGCGATGAACGGGATTGTCCATTCTTTGCGAAACCTTATCGGAATACTCTTCCCACAGCGCGCCGCCTATTAAATTGTTTTTACTCATTTTTTGCCCCCCGCATAGCTGACGGAAATATCGCGCAGACGCTTAATCGCCTGCGGTATGATTTGGATCGCGTAATCAATCTCCGCTTCGGTCGTAAAACGCGACAAACTAAGACGCACCGCCGTGTGCGCCAACTCCGCGTCCGAACCGATCGCCGATAGGATCGGATTCGCCGCCAAATCCTCGCTCGCGCAGGCGCTGCCCGTGCTTGCCGCGACGCCGTTTTTGTTCAAATCCCACAGTAGCGATTCGCCCTCCACGCCGCGCGCGCTCGCCAAAATCGTGTTTGGAACGCGCCGATCGCGATCGCCCACGACGAAAAGATCGGGAATTTCAAGTAGCGCGTCTTCGAGTTTATCTTTCAGACGGCGCACGGTCGTCGCCTCGTACGGCAGCGATTCGACGGCAAGCTCCATTGCAAGCCCCATGCCGATCATTAGCGGCGCGTTGACCGTTCCCGCGCGAAGTCCGCCCATATGTTCGCCGCCGTAAATTAGCCTGACTTTCGGCGCGCCCGATCGTATATACAGTCCGCCGATACCTTTCGGCGCATGGAATTTATGTCCGCTGAAGGTAAGATAATCGGCTTCGACCTCGCGCGCGTCGACTTTGATCTTGCCGATCGCCTGCACCGCGTCCGTATGAAACAACGCGCCTTTGGCGCGCGCGATCTCGGCGATCTCTTTGATCGGAAAGATCGCGCCCGTTTCGTTATTCGCCCACATTACGCTAACCAGCGCGGTCTTGTCGCTCACGGCTTCTTTGACGCTTTCAAGATCGATCGAGCCTTGCTCGTTTACGCTTAGATAAGTTATCTTTACGCCAAGCGATTCCAAGAAATTACAGGTTGCGCGAACGGAAGGATGCTCAACGCTCGTCGTTACAATGTGATCGCGCGCGCTATGGCGGATTACCTCGTGGTAAATTCCCTGCAAAACCGTGTTGTTGCCCTCGCTGGCGCAGCCGTTTATGACCAGATCGTCCTCGTCGCTTGCGTTAATGCCCGCGTATAGCTGATCCAGCGCGTCGCGCAAACGCCCGCGAAGCTCTATGCCAAACTGATGAAGGCTGTTTGGATTGCCGTACTTTTCGCTCCAAAACGGCTCCATAGCCTCTTTGACTTTGGGATCGACCATCGTGGTCGCGTTGTTGTCCAAATAGACTCTCTGCATCGTTTTCCTTCAATCGAAAAAATAATCATACACTAAATCGGACAAAATTGGTATGATTTTTTAATCACTCCAAAGCGTTTTGATATTTATGTTAGGATAAAGAAACTAAATTCACGCGCAAAGGACGAGACAATGAGCGCGAAAGCCGCGGCGAAACTATGAGCGAACATCGGGTTTTAGCTCTCAAATACCGCCCGCGATCGTTTAAGGAGCTAATCGGGCAGGAGGCGGTCAGTCAAACGCTTTCGCTGGCGCTTGACAACGGCAAACTAAGCCATGCCTATCTGTTTTCGGGTTTGCGCGGTAGCGGAAAAACCTCCAGCGCGAGAATTTTCGCCAAATCGCTCTTGTGCGAAAAAGGCGTAAGCTCCGCGCCTTGCGAAGAGTGCGATAACTGCCGTCAAGCAAACGAGGGGCGGCATATCGACATCATCGAAATGGACGCGGCGAGCAACACGGGTGTGGACGACGTGCGCGATCTCATAGAGCAAACCAAATACGCGCCGTCGGTTGGCAGGTTCAAGATCTACATTATCGACGAGGTTCACATGCTCTCGAAAGGAGCGTTCAACGCGTTGCTCAAGACGCTAGAAGAGCCGCCAAGCTACATTAAATTCCTGCTTGCCACGACCGATCCGATGAAAGTGCCATCCACGATCTTGTCGCGATCGCAGCATTTTCGCTTCAAAAAGATCGCGTTTGAATCAGTTTTGGCTCATATCAAACACATTATGGCGCGAGAATCGATTCAAGCCGATGATCGGGCGCTAGAAATCATAGCGCGATCGGGCGGCGGCAGTATGCGCGACACGCTAACGCTGTTGGAACAGGCAATCGCGTACGGCAAAGGCGCGTTGGAGTTGAACGCCGCCGTTGAAATGCTTGGCGTGTTAGACCCGGCGCAAATCGAGGCGTTTTTCGCGCGAGTTTTTGATCGCGACGTTGGCGGCGCGATCGAATTTGTCAAAGAGGTGGAATCAAGCGACGCCGAAATGGTGGTTGGCGAATTGATTGGTTTTCTCAAAGAAAAGCTGTTCAAGCCGCGCGCGCCTTTCAGCGCAAGCGTGATCGAGCGGTTTTTCAAGATTGCGGCGGAGGCGAAAACGCTGTTGCATTACGGCGCGGACGGCGGTTTCGCGCTTGGTTTAACGGCGCTAAAAATGATCGAAGCGCTTCGTCCCGAAGAGGTAAGCGAGGCGATAGAGCGAATCGAAAACGAGCTGTCGCATCAAGCGCCAAGCGCCGAATCGGCCGCGCCGAAAACCGCCGCGATAACGCAGATCGCGCCTTCGCAAACCCGCGCCGAAAAGCCCGCGATTGCGCCGCGACAAACGCAAATCGAGAAATTACGCGCGCGACTATACGATCGTAGCGTCGAATTGGGATCGGCTTTTAGCGAATCGGTGAAATTCATCGGCTTTGAAAACGACGAATTTCGCGCCGTTTTCGCTGAAAGCGGCGAGGCGGTTGAACGCTTAAGAAAAGATTACAAGGTCTTTTTACAGATTTTGCGCGAAGTTTTTGGAGCGCGGACAAAGATCGTCAAAATCGCCGCGCCGATCGCGCAAGACCAAATTGGCGAGGCGCGAATAAACGCGAATTCGGACGATTCGCAATTGCCGCGCAACGAAAACTTAGCGCGGGCTGAAAACCAAAGCGCCGCCGATTCAAACGCGAGCGGAAACGTCGCCGCGTCAAGAAACGCCGACGGCGATTTAAGCGTGATCGCCGCTTCGCCGTCTCAAGACGATCGCGACATTCCCGCCGCTCCCGCCGCGATTTTGGACGATCCGCTGGACGATCCGAACGTTAAAAAGGCAATCGAAATCTTTCAGCCCGAGAAAATTACCGTCGTAACCAAAAACTAAAGTTTCAACGCGAAATGCCGATCGCCGCTTCGTAAAATCGCCGATTTTTTGGTTTTTCGCTTTCGCTGGGATTGTTTTGGGAGGGCGGATAAACGGCGGGAGAGGGGGAGGGAATAAGGGTAAGACTTCCGAACTCCCGCCGTTTGAAATCGAAGTTTTACAAAAACGACGTGGCGTTTTTGTGATTATTTAGAGCTTCGAGACGTTTTTGGAGAGGTAATCCGCCACGCCTTTGTGGTCGGCTTTCATGCCCTCTTCGCCTTTATGCCAACCCGCGGGGCAGACTTCGCCGTGCTCGTTTGTGAATAACACCGCGTCGACAACGCGCAAAGTTTCGTCCACATTGCGTCCGATTGGCAGATCGTTGATCGTCGCGTGGCGAATTTTCTTGTCTTTCGCGTCGATGACGAAAGTGGCGCGAAAAGCGACTGCGCCAGGGTGTTCCGCGTCGTATGCTCTGACGATCGCGTGATTAACG
Organism: Helicobacteraceae bacterium; assembly: GCA_031276985.1. Classification (GTDB taxonomy): domain Bacteria; phylum Campylobacterota; class Campylobacteria; order Campylobacterales; family SZUA-545; genus JAIRNH01. Next base: position 7,354 of record JAISMA010000160.1, read on the forward strand.
TCCGCTACGATCGGAAACTGAACTTGACCGATGCCGCCGCTATTGACGGGAGTATTTTTCCACGCCCAATGAACGTGTTCGCTGTCAATCGAAACGCCGATCACGCTAAAACCGCGCTCCTTGAACTCTTTGACGCGCTTGTCGAAAGCGATAATCTCCGACGGGCAGACGAAAGTGAAGTCCATTGGCCAGAAAAACAGTACCGCGCCTTTAGGACCGATGTTTTTGTATAGCTCAAAATCCGCGATCTCGCCCGAAGGCAGGACGGCTTTGGCTGTGAAATTTGGGGCTTCTGTTGCTACAAGCGACATATTAGTCTCCTTGAATTTTGAATTTTTGAACCCCGAAAGCGTAGCAAAAAAGTTCTTAAATAAGAATAATTACAAATTATTTAGCCGATTTTCGCGCGGATTTGGCGGCGAATGCGGCGGTTTTGGGCGCGGGAAGCGAAGCCTCGAAAGCAAACCGCGCGCGTTTTTGCGACGCTTTGTTAATCGCGTTATCTACGATCTGCAACAGCAAACGCTAGCTTTTTGGCGGCGCGCGGACTTTTTAGCGCGGTTTTGGAAGCGAATGCGGCGGTTTTGGGCGCGGGAAGCGAAGCCTCGAAAGCAAACCTCGCGCTTTTTTGCGCCTTTGTTATCTTTTCGCCAACCTCTGCGATAGCGGATATGGACAAGCAAAACCTGCGCTTGTTTTCTCGCTGATCTTTGTAATTTTTGTGGAAACTAATCCGTTGCCGCGCTTTGCCCGCCGTCGTTACTTCGCCATTCCCGTAATGTTTGCCGCAGTTGGCAAAGCGACCGCTTACCGCGAGTTAAACGAAAAATACGGCTTTCAAAGCGTAACAATGCAACGCCTCGCCAAAACGCCAAAGCCTTAATAGGCTTCGTAGCTTTTTTCCTCGATTAGATTAGAATTGGTTTGCAGATTGATTTGCTTTTTTATCTCAGCTCTACGATCGTTGTTTATATATACTGATCGCGCAAGTTGCACAAAGCGCTCGCCAAACTCTTTTTGGCGTTCGCATTCGCGGATTTTGTCTTCGATTTCCCAAAGCTTAGTATTGGTTTTTAATAGCTCCAAATAGAGCGGATCGTCGCGCAAAATAATATCTTTTGTCGCCGCTTCTAAAACCGCTATTTCTTTAGCGATATTCGCCAGCTTATTCGCGTCTTTTATGCGCTCCGATTTGATCGCTAATATGGTAAGTTTATCGACGATCTCGCCGTTGCTTACTTCGATTTTCATTTGCTTAATTTCCTTTTGTTTAGTTGCGATAAACATGCGTCGATCACGGTTTGCGGAGCAACTTTGTCTTCGATCTGAAAAGCGATATGCCCGCTTTGCGTCCAATTAGCGGCGCGAACGACGGAAAAAACCGTAATTGTAGCTATGCCCGCCGCGACGCTTAAATGTTTGCTTCCGCCATCGACGCCAACATAAAGCAAACAGCGTTCTAAAACCGCTCTTAGCGTTTGTACACTCGGAATACTATAGTCGATTATCGCGTTTTCAGCGCGTTTTAAGCGCTCAAAAACGGCGTTTGCCGTCGCTTTTTCGCCCGGACCATAGACAAACCAGAGCTTGTATCCCGCCGCGATCAGCGCGTCGCCGACTTCCGCCCAGAAAGCGGGGTCGATCAGTTTGTATTCGCGTCGCGAAACCGCGCAAAAAGCGATTGTATTATCGCCAAAACCGTATTTTTTTGCGAACTCAAGCGCCGTTTTTCGCGCCTCGTCGCTTGCGAAAAACTCGATAGCGTCGTCGTTTATATCGCCGCCCAAATGTGCGATCAGGCGGTTTTTGGAGCGCGCCGCATATTCGCCGTTATCGGTTGCGACGCGGCGGGTATAGGCGTAGCGACGAAAGCGAAAATCAAAGCCGACACGATCTTTGGCGCGGCTCGCGAAGGTAATTTGCGCGCTTTTTGGATTTGAAAAAAAGTCGATCGCCATATCGAAACGCTCTTGATAGACGCGCCACAACAGCTTAACAAACGTCCATGTCGAGAGCTTTCGCGGGACAATCCACAGCCGCGAAACGCGCGGATTATTTTGGTAAACATTCGCGCCAAGCTCTTCGCTCATAAATACGATCTCAGCTTGCGGATATAACGCGCGAAGTTGCCTGACGGCGGGCGTGGTCATCATCGTATCGCCCATTTGCCGCAGTTGAACGCACAAAATTTTCATTGGCAAATTGTAGCCGCTAGTTAATAAAGCGCGGGGTCGTCCGCAAGATCGTCATAAGCGCCGTTTTGCGTTGTAATGTTGAGATCTTCGGGAAAATCGCTAAACGTATAACGCGGATCGGTTTTATCGGTATTAACGCCTAGCCACGAGGCGAACAGATCGATTAAACGCAATCCGCTTATACGCCTTTTTATTACCACATGTTCAGTCGCGGCGCTATCAAGCAAAAATAACGGAACTTCATAGCCTTGTTTTGCGCTTCCGCCATGTCTTAAACCGATCTCTTTGTTGTTTTCGTAATGTCCTTGTCCGTGATCGGAAAAATATATAAGCGACCAGCTAAGTTTTTGCGCCGACATTTCATCTACAAGCGCTTTAATAAAGCTGTCGAGTTTTTCTATGCTGGCTAAATAGCAGTTATGCTCTTTTCCGTATGGCAGATCGAATCTATTTGCGAATCCGTGAAGTCGATTGCAAGCGGGCGAGTGCGAACCCGCCATATGTATAAATATCAGTTTTGGAGTTTTGCGATCGTTTTTTAACGTTTCGTTTTTCAATATTTCGTCAAACTTTGCTAAAAACTCAAAATCGTCTTTCGCGCCCGCTTCAACGCCGCCTCTAGCGTTTAGAAATATCATGCGATCGCTTTGGGAAGCGATTAACGAAACGGCGGTGCTTGTTTTGCCCGCAAAACCGGAGTTTGAAAGCCAATAGGTTTCATATCCCGTTTGAGCGCCTAGCGTTACAACTGTGCGCGACCAGTCAATCCGCTCGTTTTCTTTAGCGGTTAGAGTGCGCGAAAGCGACGTCATTGTGCTTGGTCCAGCGGCGATTAACGTATCGATAAATATGCCGTTTGCGCCGTCTAAAAACGGCGTAGTTTTGTGCGGGTAGCCATAGACGCTAAGGTAATCTTTGCGAACGCTTTCGCCTATAACTACAACGCGAACGTCCTTTTCCAAAGCGTCGGAACGTTTAATGATTTCAAAATCGTTAATCGGCGTTGTTTCCGCTTTGCTAATCAGATCGGCGTAAGCCGCGTAACTTTTATAAACAAGACGATAAAACCTATACGGAATCGAACCAAAAAATAGTAAGATGATTATTAAAACGAGCGCGACAATTTTTCCTCGCCTATTGCGAAGGGGAGTGGAGGTAACAGTCGTTATGCCGCCGCGATTAAAAAACAGCGCAAAAGCAAGCAAAATAATCAAAACCAATATGTAGAAAAAATCGCGTACTGGAACGATAGATAAAAACTCCGCCGTTTCGCTTGGATCGGTTTCAAAAACCGCCGCGATATAGCCCGGAGCGGGCGATCCGTACTCAAGTCCAACGGGCAAATAAAATAGCGGAATAATAAACGCGATAAAGACCGCAATCGCCGCGCTTTTGAAGTATCGCGCAAGCGCGATCAAAACTATGCCCGCTATTATCCTCTCGACAATTATAAGATCAACGCCAACGGCTTGGAATACGCAAAGTAGCGTTGCGGCGGTAAAAACGGCGACGGTTTTTATCGTTATTTTTGAGAAAAATTTTCGCATTATAATTAGTCGCCTTTTATTGAAGCGAAAAACGCTTCAAGCCGATCGATCATCATCGTTTCGCTAAAGCCTTCAGCGACGCGCTTTTGCGCCGCTTTGCCTAGCTTTTTTCGTAGCGCCGCGTCATTGGTTAATAAGACGATTTTATCGGCGAGCGTTACTTTATCGTCTTTACCGATTAAAAAACCGTTTTCGCCGTCGATTAAAATCTCTTTTACGCCGCCAACATCGGTGGCGATCGTAGCGCAACCTTGCGCCATATATTCCACTACGGAATTTGGAAATCCTTCGTTGTCGGCTACGCTCAGCGCTATGTCGTAAGCGGAGGCGGCAAGCTGCGGATTGGTCGTAAATCCCGCGAAACAAATTCGATTTGTTACGCCTAAATCAACGCTTAGCGCTTTTAGGCTTTCTTCCATAGCGCCGCGTCCGCATATAACAAGCGTCGTTTGGATGTTGATTCGCTTCAAAGCGACGGCGTAAGCGCTAATAGCGAGATCGATTTTTTTTTCGCGGCTAAGTCGCGCCGTTATTCCGATTATAACCGTATTATCATCCGCTTTCCACTCTTTGCGTTGCGCGGTTATCATATCGGGAGCAAAATCAGCTCGATTGCGTCCGTTATATATTGTGGTAAAAGGATAATCGATTAACCATGGCGAATGGATAAGCGCCTCATGCCAAATAGCGTTGCACGGCGCAATACCTGCCGTAATAAATTTGGCGTGTCTGAAGCGAATTTTTGGCTTTGAATCGTTAAAGTCGTCGTGGCGTCCCACGCGGCGAATGTTTGGAATGCCGCATATTTTTGCCGCTATGCCTCCGCACGCTATCTCTTTTTCGATATTTGTAACTATAATATCGATATGATTTTTCTTTATTAAATAAATTATATAGAAAATTGTAATCGGACTATAATCGCTGCCGAATTTCCATGGAATTACGCGCAAATTTTTAGGCGCGTTTTGCGTGAATTGCGAACGACGCGCCGAGAGTATGAATACGTTGTGTCCTCTTTGCTCTAGCCCCTCCGCCGTTTTTACCATCCAACTTGCGACGCCGCCCCAATTTTTCTTGCTGGATATGTAAAGAATGTTCATAAAAAAAAGCTTTTGATTTTATATTTTATCGAGTATTTTAGCTCTCTTAAAGCCTCTTTAAGCGGTAGCCAAGCAAAGGCGCGTCCTAAACGCTGTCCATAAAGATATTTGCGAACTTTATATAGATATTTTGCGCGATCTCGCTTAGAAAAATCGCGGGCGTGCTTTAGGGCGATTTGGCGCATTCCTCTATATTTTCTGTCGGCGTTATTGGAAATTCTTTCGTATCCTCTTGCCGAGTAATAGTTAAAAAGCGTTTTTTCAATAAGCGCCGCCGCGCCGAATCGTTTCGTAAGTCTAAGGCATAGATCATAATCATGGCAGGCGGCGAGCGTTTCGTCAAAACCGCCGATCTCCATAAGATTTTTTTTGGACGCAAATAACATAGAGTTTGCTATATTCTGACCCTCTTTTGCTAGTTTGGCAAAATCGATATTTGGCGGATTATTTGATCGTTTTGTTTTGCCGTTTTCGTAGATTCTATTATGCCATGCGTACGCAAAAGCGTACTGCAAAACGTCAAGTTGCAAAAAAGATTCAATCGCGCTTTTTAGTATCTCGTCGTCGTCGTCAAACAAAGCGATAAATTCGCCTTTTGCTAAGAAAATGCCGCTGTTTCTAGCGCCGCACGCGCCTTTTGAGCGATAGTTTTCAATATATTTAACGCGATCGTCGCTTTTTGCGATTGATTCCACGATCGCTTTAGTTTCGGCGCTTTTTTCATCATCGCAAACCAAAACTTCTATGTTTTCATAGGTTTGGCATAACGCAGATCTGATTGCGCGCGGCAGTAACGTTTGGCGTTTGTATGTTGGTATTATGATTGAAACTTTCGGAGCGTCGCTCATTTAATTTTTACTCCAAAAAGTTTATATTTTAGATAACGGCGCAATTCGTCTAGCGCTTTGCCAATTGGCAACCATGCAAAAGCTCTGCAAGGATTTATTCCATAGTAGTTTCTACGCGCTCTGTACAAATAGAGCGCCCGCGCTTTTTGCGTAAACTCTTTGCCATGCTTAAGCGCGATAGATCGCATACCTTTATAACATTTTAACCTATCCTTTGTTAATCTATCGCTACTATAATCATGATAGTTTGCAATAACCTTCTCAATCCCTTTTGCATACCCAAAATGTCTAAGCAAGCGCAGACACAAATCATAGTCTTCGCTTGTTGGCATAGATTCGTCGTAGCCGTCGATCTTTATCAGATGAGATTTTGGGACAAATATATTTGGTCCCGCCGCGTTTGATCCGCGTTTTGATAAGTAATCGAAATCCATTTTTTCGCCGTGCTTGTGAATATCAGATCTATCGCCCGCGACGCAAAACCTTCGCCACCCGTATCCAAACGCCGCGTCTTTTGGAGTGTTATTCACAAACAATTCGACGGCTTCGGGCATAATTTCGTCGTCATCGTCCAGAAAAACGCAATATTCGCCTTTTGCTATGAAAATGCCGCTGTTTCTAGCGCCGCTTACTCCTTTTGAACGATAGTTTTCAATATATTTAACGCGATCGTCATTTTTTGCGATAGATTCCACGATCGCTTTAGTTTCGGCGCTCTTTTCGTCGTCGGATATTAAAATCTCGACATTTTTGTATGTTTGATTAAGCGCCGAAGCAATCGCTCTCGACAGCGCATCTTGGCGTTTATATGTTGGTATTATAATTGAAACCAGCGGATGCGAGCGCATTTTGCCTCCTGATTTTGTAGCCAAAAATTGTACTATTATATCCATTAAAGTCGATCTATCGCGTGAAAATTAACGCCTTGATTAACCTCTATGGCGCAGATCTTTTAGGCTGATTTGCGCGCAAGACTAAAGATTGGCGACGCAGTTTTAAGCGTTAGTGGTTTAGTATTACATAACTTTTAAATAAAAAGGCGTAGCGATGCCAAAAGTATCTGTAATCATTCCTGTTTATAAGGCTGAGAAATATCTTGAGAAGTGCGTCAATAGCGTTTTGCAACAGACTTTTATGGATTTTGAATGTATTTTGGTCGATGATCGATCTCCAGATATGTGCGGAATTATGTGCGATAAGTTAGCGATGGAAGACTCGCGTATAAACGTAATTCACAATAAAACAAATCTTGGCGCTTCAATGGCGAGGAAAACAGGTTTGAGCGCGGCGAGCGGAGACTATGTGTTCTTTGTTGATTCGGACGATCATCTCGAACCTAGTATGATTGAAAAACTATTTAACGTCGCAATTGCCAATGCAGCTGATATGGTTTATTGCGACTATTACGAAACGAGAGAGATAAAAAACGGAGACAAAACAGAGAATACGATTAAAATAATTGGCGAGACTGATAGTTTTAGCGCAATAAAGCAAATTATTGCAAACGCTTCTCCAATGCATATGACATTTTGGAACAAACTAATCAAAAGAGAAATCTACGAGCGAGCGCATTTTCCAGACGATACGGCATATTATGAAGATAATTATATTATCCTGCAAACTTTTTATTATTCAAAAATCATCGTTTACCTAAACGAGGCGCTATATTATTACAATGTCGCAAATAATAACTCGATGATGCGCGGCTCAACCAGAAAACTGATCATGCTTGAGAGTAAATTGCGCGTTTTTCAATATATTGAGAGTTTCTTGGCGCAATTTTATGGCGACGATCTAGCGCTGTTTGAGCCAAATTTCAGTTTTGCCGTTAACAAGCTAAAACATAGACTGCTTAAATACGGTTTTACCGATCTTTCCGCTTTGAGCAAATTTCATCCGCGATCCGCTCAATATATTTTTGGCAACGTCAAAATGACCTTAAGAGGCAAACTATATCTTTGGCTTGCGCTTCGTTTGGGGATTAAATTTCAGTATAGGCTTTGGAATGATCGGCTAAGAAAGTAAAATGCGTTTGTATTTGCAAAATTCATAAACGCCCCAAAAGACGACTAAGCAACAACAGGTGTTTATTTAGATTTCTCGCCAGCGTCCCGAAACCAGATTTAACGCCTTGCGCCGTTTGCGTTAAATATAATTGCTTTGCGCTGGCAAGAACAAATAAATCGGTTAGCGCGGTCATATTTGTTTCATATCCATCAAGTTCCGCGTTGTAATGCAACGGTTTACCATTGGTATTTGGAATTTTGGAAGAAAAAATAACGCGATTTCCAAATAATGTTTTAGCGTAACGTTGAACCTCGTAGCTATCGGAGCACAAGACAAGCGGGCGAGGGCTAGAAATTATATTATTGCGTATTTTTAGCAAGAACGCTTCATAATCGGTTCGATAATCGCTGTGGCGAATATGAACCGCGTCGTATTCGCCTAACGAGTTTATAACTTTGTTAATATGCGACCGTGCGTTATCGGCGAGTAAAATTAAATAAAAAACGTTTAGCGAACGGTTATTGTTTCCGCATTGTTCATACACAATAACTTGCTCTTTATAATCTATGCCCATATTAAAATCTAGTTTAATTTGGCTTTCTTTTTCAACCATATTATCAACGATAGGATCAAGTTCAGATTTATAGTTTAAAATATCGTTGCGCAAACAATGAGGATAGCAATCAAACGGAGGCGTTAAGAAATCTATTACGCCAAAACGTAGCCACTCGCTCTCTTTCTCACGTATTGTAAAATAGCGCTCAAAGTTGTCCATGAATCCTCCTCGCGAGCCGTCTATGTAGATAACTCTTCGATAACGCAATGCGTAAGTAACCGCTAACTCTATTTGGCAAAGCATATCGTTTAACCCGCCAGCGGGGCGACAGAAAATATATTTGCGCGGCTCTTTGATTGGCATGCTACGAATGCCAAAAAGCCTTAGAACAAAATAATAAACATATAAAAATTTAAGTAGATTTGCGCGACGAACTCCATATAAATGGCTCTTTTCTTTATATCGAGTTCTTACGTCCTTTGCGATCAAAGGACAACGTTTAATAATCGAATAGCTGCCTCTGGCGCTAGCTTTCTTAAGAAAATAGTAGAATTCCGCGCAAATTATGGTTAGCCTAAGCGCTAGAAAATGCGCTATGTTTTCACGCATAGAATATCCTTTTTTCTTGCTTGTGAGATGAAATTAAAAACACATCTACTATCTGCCGCTGCCGCCCGCTAAAATAATCGCTTTCATCTTTGCACTTTGTGAACAAATTTTTGGCGCATATTATAGCGGCTATGGCTTTAATTTAGCTTTTTGGCGTTTGGCGGCTTGCTCTATCTCCCAGACAAACGCATATTTCAAAAAGATATAAACGCCTTTGCTAAACGCCGCGAATAATCCTTGTATCCCGTCCAAAAACCCTAAGCGAAAGATATAGGATTTTGTAACGCCCCACATTGGATTAAACAGCAGTTTAAGAAGCGAAAAACGTTTGCCTTTTTGCGCGTAAGACTCCGCCGCCAAACGCGCATATACTATTAGCCGATTCCAATGATCGCTTAGATCTTTATACGAATAGTGAATCAGATCGCCTTTTAGTTTGACGATCTTGCCTTCGATTTTCAGCGAATCGTGTGGATTATAACCGCTCCAGCGTGGTTTGGCATCGCGCTTCACAAGGCGCAAATGAAGATCGGGACGCCACATATAATTTAGCGTTTTTCCTAGATAAACGCTTTTACGGCTTATCATAAAACCGTCCGCGTTATCGCTTGCGATCGCTTGCGCGATCGATTTAATAAGCTCCGCGCTTGCCACTTCGTCCGCGTCGATAGATAATATCCATTTGCCAACGCATTTTTCCAGCGCGGAATTTTTTTGCGCGATATGTCCTTTCCAATCCTCTTCAAAAACCTTTGCGCCGAAATCTTGCGCGATCTCTCTTGTGCGATCGCTTGAATGCGAATCAACCACAATAATTTCATTCGCTATAGTTTTAATCGCCTCTAACGTTCTAGCAAGATTGCCCTCTTCGTTAAAGGTAATAACGGCGACGCTTAAAAGCGTTTCATTCATTTATAGCCTCCATATACGCGCTTAAAAACGCTTCATCGCTGAAAACGCAGACATTTTTGTTGTGATTTTTGATTTTTTGCGCGATCGCCGTTGCGTCGTTTGGCGCGAAAAGATTGCCGTTTGGCGTTACTTCAGGCAAAGCGCCAACTTTTGCGGCAATTAGCGGTACTCCAACGGACATTATTTCAAACGCGACGCGGCATATAGCTTCGCTTCCTAGCGAAGCGACTACGCCTATATCAAAGGCGCTTATACAAGCGGTTATATCCGCGCGAAAACCCGTAATAAACGCCGCGCCGCTTAAGCCGCGATCATCGATATATTTTTGCAGATCGGCTGTATTTAGATCAGAGCTGGAAGTAACGAGTAAAAGTTTATAATTTTCATCGTTTTGGCGCAAAATATATAGCGCGTCTATTAAACTTTTATGCCCCTTTACTTCGCTGTAGCGTCCCACAAGCCCTACAACTATATCGCTTTTTTTTAAACCAAATTCAGATCGAACCAGATCGCGCCCGTTTTTATCGAAGGCAAATTTCGTCGTATTAACGCCGCCGTAAATTACGCTAATTTTATCGCGCGGCGTTTTTAGTTTTTCAATAAAATTCTTTTTAATCCATTCGCCGCTTACGATAATGCGATCGGCGCATTTGTTGTGAAAAAATCGGTTGATAAAATTCGCCTTCGGCGCGCGCTGATCGCCGCGAACTCGCAACATTTTCCAACGCGCGCCAAAGAGACGTTTAAGCGCTAAAAACCAAAAAAGCTCGCCTCTATGCGCGGTTACAATATCAGGCGCAAAATCGCGCAAAAAGGCGTTAAGACGAAACGCTACGCCGATCGGATTTTCGGCGTTAAAGTTATCCTCGTATGTTTTTATATTCATCTCTTTTGCTTTTTGCGCCGTTTGCGTGTTTGGCAAAACGCCAGCGATCGCGTCATGCCCCGCTTCTTGCAACAATCTGCAAAGATTTAGCGCGTACCACGCCGTAGCGTTGTACCAGCGAACGTTGATTAGATGAAAAAACCGCATTATTTATAAAATCTT
>JAISMA010000075.1 GCA_031276985.1 Helicobacteraceae bacterium
AGCGCAAAATGTTGCAGGCGGCGATCGACGCGACGCAGGAAAACGTTACGGGCGTCGTTAGGCTCAAACTCTACAAAGGCAACGTGATAACGCTTGGGCGCGCGGCGCCGCGATCGCTATTTAACGCCGCGTACTCGACCTTTGAAAAAGACGAAGTTTATAACCAAAAAGACGCGGCTGGTTTTATCCGCCTGAACGCCCTGCGATTTATCATCGGCGCCAAAGCGAAAAAACTATAACGCTAAATCGCGCGCCAGACGTAAATTATTTGCGTTTGGCTACGCGAAATACTTAAAACTAACGATCGCAAAAAATAGCGACATAGTTTATCTAGCTATCTTGTTTTGCCGACATTATCAGAGTGAGCGGCATTCCACCTCTTTTGGATCGATTAAGCGACAGAACGAACCGATCAGATTACGCGCCGATTACGCGCAAAATCTAAGGCGCGAAAGCGTACAATTACGCGCATTACTTAAAAGGAACGAGAAAATGGGCGCGTTGCGTTTTTTGGGGAAGATTCCGCTATTTTTTTGGCGGGCGCTGGCATGGATTTTGCGCGGCGTATTTGGAAACGTCAATTGGCAGAGTCCGCCGTGGCTAAAGGCGATTGGAAGAGGCTTTTGCTTTGTCGGCGGAAAACTCGCCGCGAACAAGGCGTTGAGCGCGATCGCGGCGGTTGTTTTGCTGTTGATTGCGGGCGGCTCGTACGCGGGTTACGTCTGGTATGAAAATCGACCGAAGCCGATTGAGATCGCGCCGACGGAGCTAATCGTGGCGACGGCTCATTTTAACGCGCCGTATCGCACCAACTACAACTCGGACAGAGTCGAATATCCGCCGCTTTCAATCAGCTTTAGCGAAGACGTCGCGCCGCTTGAAAGCGTCAATAAAAAGATTACGCAGGGCGCGACTTTAACGCCCGCGATCGACGGCGAATGGTTTTGGTCGTCGTCGCACTTTTTGCTCTTTAGACCAAACGTCGATTGGGTCGTAGGGCAGGAATATACGCTCAAACTCGATCCAAAAACGCTGATCGCGGCGGATTATACGCTCGATCGCAACGAATATAAATGGACCGTCTCGCCTTTTAACTACGGCTTTCATCAAAAAGAGCTATATCAAAATCCCGAAAAACCAAGCGAGAAAAACGCGATATTCGAGTTGTCGTTTGACTACCCCGTCGATCCAGCGAGTTTTGAAAAGGCGCTGTCCATGCAGCTTCAAGCGCCCGAAAAGTACAAGATCGCGCCAAAGCCGTACAAATTCGCCGTCCGATACGACGATAAAAAAATGCGCGCATGGGTAAGAAGCGAGTTAGTAACGTTTCCCGAAGTCGACAGCCAAATGGTTCTTAGCGTCGCCAAAGGCGTTAAATCGTCGCTTGGCGGCGCGGCGACGGATGCGGCGAAAAACGTTTCGCTAAGCGTGCCGAGTCCTTATCGCGTGGTCGCGCAAAACGTCTTTTTGACGCTTGCCGAAAACGACAACGACGAACAGACGCAGGTATTGGCGGTAAATCTTGTCGACGGCGTAGATCCAAAGACGTTTGCCAAAGAGATAAAAGCGTGGATTTTGCCCGAAGATCATCCGTTTCCGAGATCGGGGCGCTCCCCGACGAATTATCAGTGGAGCGCGAACGACGATATAACCGACGAGATTTTGGCGCTGTCGCAACCGCTGAAACTAACGCTTGACGAAAGCGACGGCAGCGCGCAAAAGCTGGTTAGCTTCAAGTACAAAGCCGATCCGAAGCGATATATCTACGTTACGATTAGCAAAAATATCGTAACCGCTGGCGGCTATAAGGCGACTTCCGCTATGCGATACGCGCTTCGCGTTCCCGAATTTCCAAAAACGCTCAAATTCGCCGCGAACGGCTCTTTGCTTTCGCTTAAAGGCGAGCGCAAAATCGCGGTGGCGACGAGAAACGCCGCGGGACTTAGACTTGATGTCGACCGCGTGATTCCCTCGCAATTGCATCATTTGATCAACTTTGGCGAAAATTACGGCGCCGACTTTCAAGACGCGAAGTTTTACGGATCGCGCAGGGACTTTTTTGTGGAAGGATTTACTCATCTGCAAAAACTGCCGCAAACCGCGAGCGGCAAGGTTTCGTACGACTCGATTGACCTCGATCGCTATCTTGCGCGTACAAGCAAAGAGCCAAAAGGCGTGTTTTTGCTGACGCTCTCGGCGTGGAATCCTGAAAACAACGACACGCTAGATTACGGATCTGGCGGGCAACGGCTTGTGATTATCTCCGATTTGGCGCTCATCGCCAAACGATCGGCGGACGGCTCTAGCGACGTATTCGTCCAATCGATCAAAGACGGCGTTCCCGTCGCGGGCGCGAAAGTTTCGGCGATCGGACGCAACGGCGAAGCGCTGGCAAGCGCCGTTACGGACGAAAACGGGCGGGCGCGGATTGGATCGCTAAATCACCTGCAACGCGAAAAAACGCCGATCATGTATCTGGCGCAAAACGGGGACGATTCCATCTTTTTGCCTTACAGCTCTTCGTACAGCGTAGATCGCGTTTTGGACTATTCGCGCTTCAACGTGGGCGGCGAGTACGATTACGCGACCGCGCGCAAGTTAAAAGCCTATCTGGTTAGCGATCGCGGATTGTATCGTCCGGGAGAAAGCGTGCATATCGCCGCAATCGTGCGGTCGAACGACTGGAGCGTTCCGCTTCGCGGCATTCCGATCGTAGCGAATATATACGACGCGAGAGGACAGCGGTTTGCTAGAAAAGAGTTTCACCTTGATGAAAGCGGATTAAGCGAAATCAACTTCGATACCTCCGCCGACGCGCCGACGGGCAACTGGAACATCCAACTGTACGTCGCGGGCAGTTACGACGACGATCTTAATCGCGCCATACATTTGGGCGGCGTTAATATCGCGCTAAGAGAGTTTGAGCCCGACAAGACAAAGGTCGCGTTGCGCCTTGAGCCAAGCCTGAAAAAAGGCTGGTTCAAACCCGACGAGTTAAAGGCGATTGTCAAAGCCGAAAATCTATTTGGAACGCCCGCCGAAGATCGCCGCGTGGCTTCAAAAATCATTTTGAACCCGATGGCGTTTAGCTTCAAAGATTACGAAGGCTACAGCTTCTACGATTCGCTCTCGGCTAAACAGTTCTTTGAGTTTGATCTCGACGAAATGAAAACCGATCAAAACGGCGAAGCGTCGCTGGCGTTAATCAATCAGGAACACGCGCGCGCAAGCTATCAAATGGCAGTGATCGCGGAGGTATTCGAGCAGGGCGCGGGCAGAAGCGTAACGGCGAACGCGAACGCGATCGTCTCGCCAAACGACTATCTTGTGGGCGCAAAACCCGACGGTCAGCTTGGATTCATCAAGAAAAACACGGAGCGATCGCTTGCATTTGCGGCGATCAATCCAAAGCTGGAGCAGATCGCGCTTGGAGATTTATCGCTTGAAATTCACGAGCAAAAATATGTCTCCGTTCTCACGATGCAAGATAGCGGCGTTTATAAGTATCAATCCAAACTGATCGAGGTTTCGCAAGGCGAGAAACCCTTTGCGATCGCCAAAAACGGAGCGGTTTATAAGGTTGACACGACAAAGCCGGGCGGATACAAACTGCAGGTCAAAAACAAAGACGGCGACGTTCTGTACAAAACCTACTATTCGGTGGCGGGCGCGGCGAACGTCGATCGCTCAAAAGAGCGCAACGCCGAGCTGGAGCTTAAACTCGCCAAAGACGAGTACGAAAACGGCGAGGAGATCGAGCTGTCGATCGTAGCGCCTTATGTGGGAAGCGCGTTAATCACCATAGAAAAAGAAAAGGTGTACGCCGCCAAATGGATCAAAACGACGACGACAAGCGCGATCGCCACAATCAAAGTTCCTAGCGATCTTACCGGCAACGGCTACGTAAACGTGCAATTTGTCCGCGATTTCAACAGCGACGACATTTTTGTAAGCCCGCTTAGTTACGCCGTCGCGCCGTTTAAGGTCTCGCTGGACGACAAACGAGCGCAAATAAAACTAGAAACGCCAAAAATCGTCAAGCCTTCGCAACCGATCGTCGTGAAGCTAACGAGCGAAGGCAAACAAAACGCGATTGTATTTGGCGTCGACGAAGGCATATTGCAGGCGGCGGGATATAGCTTTGGCAGTCCGCTTAACTATTTTTTCCAAAAGAAAGCGCTAAACGTCAATACGTTTCAGATACTCGATCTGATCTTGCCCGAATTCAGCCGCTTTGAAAGGCTTGCTTCGCAGCCAAGCGGCGACGACGACGTGAGGGCGCGGGCAAACCGCCAGCTTAATCCGTTTCAGCGCAAAGTGGAAAAACCCGTGGCGTTTTGGTCTGGAATCGTTGAGGTTGACGGCGAAAAAACCTTTGAATGGAAAACGCCCGATTACTTTGGCGGCAGTTTGCGCGTAATGGTTCTTGCCGTTTCGGCGGCAAAGATCGGCGCGACGCAAACGAGCGTGATCGTGCGCGACGATTTCGTCATCTCTCCCAACGCGCCATTTACCGCCGCGCCGGGCGATGAATTTGAGGTTACGGCGGGGCTGTCCAACAACATAGAGGATCTGCCCGAAGGCAAAGAAGTTCCGATCAAGCTAACCCTAACCACAAACAAACGGCTGGAGATCGTCGGCGAAAAAGAGCTTACGCTAAACGTCGCGCCGCAAAGAGAGACCTTTGCGCGTTTCAAAGTTAGGGCGACGCAGGAGCTTGGAGGCGCGGAGCTTACGTTCAAAGCCTCGTACGCAAACGGCGAGAAAACCTATTCCGCGCAACGAATCGCCACGACGTCGATTCGCCCGCTTGTTCCGCTTAGAGCCGCGAGCGAAGCTAAACGAATGGCTTCGAGCGAGGAAAGCGTCCAAAACAATCGCGATCTATACGACGCTTTCGCCAAACGAAACGCCTACGTTTCGAGATCGCCGCTGATTTTGGCAAACGCTTTGACGCGCTATCTGGACAACTATCCGCACTATTGCTCCGAGCAGTTGGTTAGCGGCGCGTTAGCCGCGCTGGTCGTAGAGCCGTATCAAAAGGCGCTAGGCGGCGAAAATCCCGAAGTTAGAATTGCGTCCGTCGCGTCCGTTTTGCAATCGCGTCAAAATTCGCAGGGCGCGATCGGCTTGTGGGAGGCGACGTACTCGGGCGATCGGTTTGTGAGCGTTTATACGGCGAACTATCTGATCGAGGCAAAAGAGCGCGGCAAGCAGGTTAGCTCCTCTTTGACGTCGGGACTGAACAACTATCTGTCCAATTTGGCGGCGGATAACTCAATTGAGGATCTCTTTGGGCTTAGAATGCGCGCTTACGCGATCTATCTGCTTGCGAGGCAGGGAAAAGTGATGACGAATCATCTCAATTCCACGCTTTCGGCGCTTAAATTGCATTACGCGCAAACCTACGAAAACGATCCCGCCGCGCTCTATCTCGCGGCGACGTACAAACTGCTCAAAATGGACAAAGAGGCAAACGCGCTGATACAAAAACAATGGGAGGCGCTCTCCCGCGCTTACACCGCCGCGTGGTGGTCGAGGGATTACTACGATCCGCTTGTAGTGGACGCCACAAGCATATATCTCATCGGCAAGCACTTTCCTGAAAAAGCGGCGAGCATTCCTCCGCAGGCGCTTGAAAATATCGTTTTGGCTTTGCGCCAAAACCGCTACACGACGGTTTCGGCGGCGTGGAGCGCGCTGGCGCTGGATACGATCGGCTCTTTAAGCTCTCCTAGCGACGAGCCGCTTTCGATCGCGGCGAAAAACGCCGCCAATCAAACGCGAAGCATCGGCAGAACCGAAGGCGCGATTGTTTATGGCGGATTCAACAAAGACGATCGGGAGATTAGCTTCAAAAACGAGGGCGCAGCCGCGTGGTACGTCGTTTCGCAGGAAGGCTACGAGCGCGTTTTGCCAAAAGAGCCGATCAAAAAAGGGCTTGAGGTTTACCGCGAATACACGGGCGCGGACGGCAAGAAAATTAGCGAGATTACCGTCGGCGATACGATCAACGTAACGGTTCGCGTAAAAGCGCTGGGGCAAAACGCGATTGGCAATACGGCGATTATCGATCTGTTGCCGGGCGGTTTTGAGATTGTCCCGCAAAACAAACCGCGAGAGAGCGAAAGCGAAGAAGAAGAGTGCTACGACGAGGAATGCTACGAAGAAGAGAGCGAAGAGTATCACGAGCAAGGCGATCGCGAAGTCGGCTACGGATCTGGTCGTTACGTGTCGCCGTTTGCGACAAGCGTCAATAATTTCGAGCTTGATTACTCGGACGCAAGAGAGGATCGCGTCTTGATCTACGGCGAAGTCGGACGCGAAACGGCGAGCTTCAGCTATCAGATCAAAGCGACTAACGCGGGCGTTTATGAAACCGCGCCGATCTTTGCCGAAGCGATGTATGATCGCGAAATTCAGGCGCTGGGTCTTGGTAACGGCAAGATCGTCGTCAAATCCGCTAAATAGGCGCGCTTACGGCGTTGTTTAGGCGTATCGACGACGTTGCGAGAGGCTTTGGCGCGATCGCCTCTTGGCGCGGCTGGAGGCGTATCGGAGCGTTTTTAGGCAACGCGGCGGTAATCGCGGCGATCGTTTTGGCGATCGTCTATCTGCCGCGCCTCTTTCCAAAAGAGCCGCTTAGCGCGGATTTGCTCTTTTCGTCCGCCTATTACGACTCAAGCGGCGCGTTAATGCGCCTTAACCTAGCCAAAGACGATCGCTTTCGTCTTTGGACGCCTCTAAGCCAAACGCCGCAAACGCTAATCGACGCGACGCTTTTGCGCGAAGATCGCTACTTTTATTATCATCTTGGCTTTAATCCGTTCAGTTTGGCTCGCGGCGCGTGGATAACCTACGCCAAAGGCGGCGCGAGGCAGGGCGGCTCAACGCTTACCATGCAGCTTGCGAGAATGCGCTACAAACTCAACACCAAAACGATTGGCGGCAAATTGGAGCAGATCGTCCGCGCCGTATGGCTGGAAATGCGCTACTCCAAAAACGAGATTTTGGAAGCCTATCTAAACTACGCGCCGTACGGACGCAATATCGAGGGCATAGGCGCGGCGAGTTTGATCTATTTCGACAAACCGCCAAGCGATCTCGCGCTTACCGAAGCGCTAACGCTCTCCGTCATTCCGCAGTCGCCGACGATACGCATAGACAAAGCCACGGGCTACGTTGGCGAGAGTCTCTTCGCGGCGCGGCGCGAGCTTTTCAAAGCCTACCGCGAACGCTTTTTTATCGACGACGACGAAGCGGCGCTATTCGAGCAGCCGTTCAAACTAAGGCAGATTGAGGATTTGCCCTTTCGCGCCCCGCATTTTGTGGAAGCGCTTGCGCGGGAAGATTATATGGCGGGCAGATCGCCGCAGGTTACGCAAACGACGATTGAATCCGATCTGCAAACGCTGCTGGAGACGCACGTCAAACATCACATTCGCCAAAACGCGACGCTTGGCGTCCATAACGCGGTCGCGGCGCTAGTGGATACGCGCAATATGCGCCTCGTCGCGGCGGTCGGATCGGCGGATTACTTTAGCGACGCGATCTTTGGGCGAATCAACGGACTGAACGTCAAGCGATCGCCGGGCAGCGCGCTGAAGCCGTTTATCTACGCGCTGGCAATCGATCAGGGCATTATCCACCCGCAAACGGTGCTAAAAGACGTGCCGTCGGCGTTTGGAGTTTATGAGCCCGAAAATTTTGACGGCGGTTTTATGGGACCACTTAGCGCGCGCGACGCGCTGATCAAAAGCCGCAATATCCCCGCCGTCTATCTAACGACGAAACTAAGCGAGCCTAGCTTTTACGAGTTTCTAAAACGCGCCAATATCTCAAAAATGGCGAGCGAGGAGCATTACGGGCTTGCGCTGGCTTTGGGCGGCGGCGAGGTAACGCCGCTTGAGGCGGCAAAGTTGTACGCGCTTTTGGCAAACGGCGGCGTTTTGAAAGAGCTTGTCAAACGCAAAGGCGAAGAGGCAGAAATCGGCGAAAGGCTCATTAGCCGCGAAGCGAGCTTCATCACGCTGGAAGCGCTTTCGTCCGCGCCGCGAATCGACGGGATCGCCGCCGAAACGGACAGCCTGCCAATCTATTGGAAAACGGGCACGTCGCGCGGTTTTAGAGACGCTTGGTGCGCGGGCGTAATCGGGCAGTACGCGCTGGTCGTGTGGCTTGGCAATTTCGACAACAAGCCAAACCCCGCGTTTGTGGGCGCGGATCGCGCCGCGCCGCTGTTTTTCACGATCTCCCGCGCTCTTGCTTCCACGCGCAAACTCGTCGATCCAAACCGCGTCGTTCCGTCGACGGTTAAAAGAGTCGAGGTCTGCCTTTCAAGCGGCGATCTGGCTACGGCGTGGTGCAAAAGACGCGCCAAAACGTGGTTTATACCGGGCGTTTCGCCGATCAAGGTCGACACGGTCTATCGCCCGATCTGGATCGACAAAACCACGCAAAAGCCGCTTTGCGCTACGGACGATCCGCAGAACGCGCGGCTGGAGGTATTTGAATTTTACGCCTCCGACATTCTCGCGCTGTTTCGCAAAGCGGGGTTGCCCAAACGAGAGCCGCCCGATATGAGCGCCTGCCGCGCAAACGCGATCGCGGGAACGCCGCCGTCGATTTTATCGCCGCTCAAAAACGCTACTTACGCGATCAGGCTTTCAAAGCCAAACGAGCGGCGCGTGGTTTTTTCGGCTTCAAGCGACGCGGACGCGCAAACGCTTTATTGGTTCGCGGGCGACGAGTTTATAGGCGACGCGAAAAGGGGCGAGCTGTTGTCGTGGGAGCCGAAGCGAAGCGGACGTTTCACAATTCGCGTTATCGACGATCGCGGACGATCGGATATGCGCGAAATCGCCGTCGCCGTCATCGACTAACATTGATAAATACAACTATAGCAAGCAACACGCGCCCGCCTCCCGTCATTCCGCGCGTAGTCGCAGAATCCATTCCCATAAACGATCTCGCCGCATTTAACGATCGACCCCGCACCGATCGTCATTCCCGCGAAGGCGGTATCCAAATCGTAGGCGTTTGCGTTGCATTGAATAATCGAAACGTCGAGCGCTATACCCGCGAAGGCGGGTATCTAAAAAAACAAAAAGTTACAAAACTCTACTATTAGCTATTGATCCGCGATTGCTTTTGCGCCTTTGTCATCATACCTGCAAAGCGCTCGCTTGTTTGCAAACGCAAAGGGCAAGGAATAAAGAAAGATTGCAAAGCCGCTATTGAAACGTTTTAGGCGATCCGATATATAGCGCGCTTTGCCGTAGAAATCGCTTATATATTACCGATCGGCGGTAGAGATAACGGTTTTTAGGGTTTCGTTGGTTTCTATTAGCGCTAAAGCGCGATCGTAACTATCGTTTTCGCTTAAAATCGTGTAATAATCGCTTTTGATCGACGGCGCGATTTTCAACGCGGCGATAAATTCATTTTTGGCGATCGGATCGCGTTTTGCAAACTCCCAAAAACCGATTTTTTCTAAAATTTCGTGCAATAAAGGCGCGTTTGGATTATTTTGCAAAAGCGCGCATAAATACGA
>JAISMA010000109.1 GCA_031276985.1 Helicobacteraceae bacterium
GATCTTGAGCGCTCGATTCTGTCGATTGACGGGATTTCGTATCTAAGCCGCGAGGCGCTTAGCCGTTTTAGAGCTCCGTTTGATCTGGAAATTAACCTCGCCCGATCGTAGCCGCCAAGGTTTTGAACCTCACAAATCCGCAATCAAATTAAAACAATGCGATCGCAAATACAGCAAACAACGATCTGCATTGCGTTACGCAACTATCCGTCTAATTTCGTCATACCCGCGAAAGCGTCGCCCACCCGTCATTCCGCGCGTAGTCGCGGAATCCGCGCTCGTCTTGCGTCATGCCCGCGACGAAGCGTATATACGCGGAGGAAGGCTGGAATCCAAAAAAAGTTAAAAAACCTTGCGATGACGCTTGATCCGCAATCGTCTTAAATATTGGATACCCGCCTTCGCGTACATGAGGACACAGGTTGGCGCTTCGCGGGGGATAATGCGATAGGTTGCGATAATAATGAAAAGGAATGCGGGCTGGGTAGGGCGAAGAGCGCCGTAAAAACGGCGGCGTTATAACGACTAGGCTATAATCGCGCGTTTTTTCGCCCCTCAATTTCGGACGAATATCAAAAGGAAAACAGGTGAATATCAGAAATATCGCGGTGATCGCGCACGTCGATCACGGCAAAACCACTATGGTAGACGGGTTGCTTAGGCAATCGGGAACTTTCGGAGCGCACGAGCAGGTCGAAAACTGCGCTATGGATTCAAACGCGCAAGAGCGCGAACGCGGCATTACGATCTTGTCCAAAAATACGGCGATTCGCTACAAGGACTGTAAAATCAACATCATCGACACGCCCGGACACGCCGATTTCGGCGGCGAAGTGGAGCGCGTGCTGAAAATGGTCGACGGCGTGTTGTTGCTTGTCGACGCGCAAGAGGGCGTTATGCCGCAAACGCGCTTCGTCGTCAAAAAGGCGATTGGCTTTGGTTTGCGCCCGATCGTCGTCGTCAATAAGATCGACAAACCCGCCGCCGATCCCGATCGCGTGGTTAATGAAGTATTTGATCTGCTTGTGCAAATGGACGCGAACGATCGGCAGCTTGACTTTCCGATCATCTACGCTTCGGGCGTAAACGGATTTGCCAAAAACAAGCTAGAAGACGAGAGCAAAGACCTCGCGCCGCTTTTTGAGGCGATTTTGCAAGAGACGCCGCCGCCAAGCGGAGACGAGGCGAACCATATTCAAGCGCAGGTTTTCACGCTTGATTACGATAATTACGTGGGCAAGATCGGGATTGCGCGGATTTTCAACGGCAAACTGCGTAAAAATCAGACGCTCACGCTGGTTAAAAGCGACGGCGAAAAGATAAGCGGGCGCATAACGAAACTGATCGGCTTTCACGGGCTGACAAGAATGGAGATCGACGAAGCGGCGGCGGGCGATATTGTGGCGATCGCGGGCTTTGAGACGATCGACGTGGGCGATAGCCTCGTAGATCCGCAGAATCCTATGCCGCTTGATCCGCTTCACATAGAAGAGCCGACGCTTTCCGTGCTGTTTGCCGTCAATGATTCGCCGCTTGCGGGAACGGAAGGCAAGCATGTAACTTCCAACAAAATACGCGATCGGCTTGAAAAAGAGATGCAGACCAATATCGCCATGAAAATGCAGGAAGAAGGGGAGGGCAGGTTCAAAGTTTCGGGGCGCGGCGAGCTTCAGATTACCGTTTTGGCGGAGAATATGCGGCGCGAGGGATTTGAATTTTCAATCGGCAGACCCGAGGTGATTGTCAAAGAGGAAAACGGCGTGAAATTAGAGCCGTTTGAGCACCTCGTGATCGACGTGCCTGAAGCCTTTTCGGGCGCGGTGATCGAAAAACTTGGCAAGCGCAAAGCCGAGATGAAGGCGATGATTCCAATGGGCGCGGGCTATACGCGAATGGAGTTTGAAATCCCCGCGCGCGGGCTGATCGGGCTTCGCACGCAGTTTCTGACCGACACGAAAGGCGAGGGCGTGATGAATCACTCGTTTTTGGATTACCGTCCGTTTGGCGGCGCGGTTGAAAGCAGGGGCAACGGCGCGCTAATCTCTATGGAAAACGGAGAAGCGGTGGCGTACAGCATTTACAATCTGCAAGATCGCGGCGTGATTTTCATAAAACCGCAGGATAAAGTCTATGTGGGGATGGTGATTGGCGAGCATACGCGCCCTAACGATCTTGACGTAAATCCGATTAAGGGCAAGCAGTTAACCAATATGAGAGCGAGCGGATCGGATGACGCGATCAAACTCGTGCCGCCGCGGGAACTCACGCTTGAAAGCGCGATCGAATGGATCGACGACGACGAAATCGTCGAGATTACGCCGAAAAACATTCGCATTCGCAAGAAATATCTTGATCCGAATACGCGCAAACGAATGTCCCGCTAAATTTGCTTTAGCCCGCCAATTCGCGCCGCGCTTTTTGCGGCGCGCAACAGCGATTTTGGCGGACAATATCGGATATTAACGTCGACGCAACGCTCAACGCAAACAAAAGTCAAAGCGTCGCATATTGCGCTATGCAAGCGCTCGCGCTTTGCGTCGTTCGCGTGCCCGCCTCGCTCTTTCGTCGTTCTGCGCGAAGTCGCAGAATCCAAACATTGCGAAGCAATGACAAG
>JAISMA010000193.1 GCA_031276985.1 Helicobacteraceae bacterium
ACTTTTCATCTTTATCATGGGGTTAAATAATGGGCGAGTTTTTAGTTAATTTTTTCGCGCTTTACGGCGTAGCCGTCGTGTTTGCTTTTGTTTATCGCTTTTTTAAGGGCAAACAATGACGTTTATTGACTTGTTTGCCGGTATTGGCGGATTTCGCGCCGGAATGGAAGCGGCGGGACATAAATGCGTCGGCTTTTGCGAAAAGGACAAATACGCCGTTAAAAGCTACGAAGCAATCTATGAGACAAAGGGCGAATGGTATGAAAGCGACATCACAAACGTTAAAGCAAACGAAATGCCTAACGCAGATTGCTGGTGCGCGGGCTTCCCTTGCCAGCCTTTTTCAATCGCAGGAAAGCGAGAAGGATTTAACGACGCTAAAAGAGGCGGCGTGTTTGGAGAGATTATTACTCTTGCGCGGCGCAAAAAACCTCAAATCCTATTCCTTGAAAACGTTAAGGGACTACTTGCGAGACAACGCGATTTCGGACGAATTATTACCGAAATGGACGGCGCTGGGTATGACGTGCAATGGCAGGTTATCGATAGCCGATTTTTCGTTCCGCAACACAGAGAGCGGGTTTATATTATCGGACATCTTAGAGGATCAAGCAGACCCGAAGTATTCCCTCTCGGATGCGGCAAAGAAGCGCATAACAAGCTACAAAAACAACAAGCTGTATTCGCTTGCGTTACGGCGCGATACAAAGAGGCAAGCCGAGGCGGAAATTACATTGTTGAAAGTCCTAAACGGACAGAGATAAAGAATATCAACAGGGGCGCGAGTATCGGTAATCGTATCTACGACGATAGCGGCATAGCGCCTACGTTAATGTCCGCCTGCCGCGGCGGGGTAAAAAATCCCGTGATTATTCAACGCGCGCGCGGATACAACAAAGGCAAAGCGTTTGATATAGCGCCCACGATTAACGCAAACGCCTACGCGCAAAACAATCTGCTAGACGACGGCGCGCATATCAGGCATTTAACGCCGCTGGAATGCTGGCGATTGCAGGGCTTTAGCGACGAAGCGTTCTACAAGGCGCGATCGGCGGGCGTATCGGACAATCAACTCTACAGGCAGGCGGGCAACAGCGTAACCGTTCCCGTTATCGCGGCAATAGCAAACAAGTTAAAGGGCAAACAATGAGTACAGCGGCGACAATGGTTGCGATTGCGCTGGTTTGCCATGCGATCTTTTGGGTGTGCGCGGGAGCGATATTAGCCGCGCTGGAAAAGCATTAGCGAACGATAATGGGCGAATTAAAGATCGAGGTTATTCCGCCGTATCCTATTATGCGCGATTACGCCCACGCGCCGATTAGGTTTATCGGGCAAAAACGCAATTGGAAAAGCTACTTAAAAAAGGTAGATTTTAATAATCGCGTAGCGGTCGACGTTTTTGGCGGATCGGGCTTTATATCGCACACGATAAAGGCGAATAATCCGTCGGCGCGGGTCGTGTGGAACGATTTCGACGGCTACTATGATCGTTTCAAATTATTAGACGCGACGGAAAGGCTACGCGCCGAATTAGTCAGGCGTTTAGCTCCGACAAAGCCAAAAATCAAAGAAAAGCTAACGGACGAGCAAAAGGCGATAATCGACGCGACGTTAAGCGAATTTGAAGGCTACGATCAAGAGCTTGTGTTTTCGTGGTTTTCGCATCAGCTGGCGGTTATGCGCGGCGAGGCTTCGCGCAAATACTACAACCTAAGAGAATCGCCAATCCCTAAATTTCCCGATTATTTAGCGGGAGTCGAGCGCGTGAAAGATGATTTTAGAGAGGTCATCAAGCATTTTAATGGCTTGTCTAACGTCGTTTTTATCTGCGATCCGCCGTATATATTCACGCATCAAGCGACATACGGCAAAAAAGCGGACGCGAAAGAGTCGAAAGACTTTCACTCCTCGTTTTCGCTGGGCGATTACGTCGAGATGATTAAATTGATAGGCGATAACCCAGCGTATATTTTCAGTAGCGAAAAAAGCGAGACCAAAGTCGTTTTAGAGTTGCTTAATATCAGCTATCAAGTGATTGAAAAAGACAATTGCATAGGAAGCGATCGCGGTTACGTTGAAATCCTATTTTTCATAAACAGCGCGAAAAAATCGCGTGAAATTCCTAGTTTATTTGGAGAGATATTATGAACGTTGAATTATCGTATTCAATCATTCCAGCAAGGATTTTATTGGATAAAACATTGACGGCGCAAGAGAAGATTTTCGCTGGAATAATTCTGGGCGAAATCGTTCAAAAAGGCGAGTTTGTTTTGTCGAATTCAGACATATCGCAAATGCTAAATATGAGCGAATTCGCCATAAAAGGCGCATTGAAAAGGCTCTACTCGAAAGGGTTAATAAAAAACGGCGGCGACGGCAAAAAAAGGGTATTAAGTTTGACGTTAAAATACGTTGAAAGCGAAAATTCCACGCCCTGCAATACCGCCAAAATTGACCAAAAGGGGTGTCAATTTGACACCCTAGTGTCCGAAAAATTGACCAAAAGGGGTGTCAATTTGACACCCTTGTTGCCTAGTCTCATAGTGGATCATGCGCGTGTGGATGCGCGTGGGAATTTAAATACAGTTCACGATAGTACATGCATTAAAGAATCTTCTCTAGCATTAGATGATTCTTTTGAGAAAGAAAAAAGTAAACAAAAAAAAGAAAGAGAAAATCACGAGCTTTTTGAAAAAGTATATCAATTGTATCCAAAAAAGACGACAAAGAAATTATCGTTTAATAAATGGAATCAACGCAGGTTGTGGTTAAAAGCCGACAAAATAGCGAAAGCGATAGGTAATTACAAAAAAACGGAAAACGTTCAAAGAGGCTTTGTATTCGACTTCACGAAGTTTTTAGATCGTTACGAAGATTATGTGGACGGAATACCCGAAGGCGTAAAAGCGGCTGAAGGCGTTAGCGAGATCGCAGAGCCAAACAAGAACGTCGACATTCTGATCGCGAAATTAACCAAATTGCGACAATTGTGTTCTAACGGCGAATATCGATCTAAGTTGGCGAGTATGCGTTCGGCATCGCTTTTGAGCGCAAAAGGCGGCGCGGCATTTTTTGACGCGAGCGAAGCGAGGGCGATTGACGAGTTGGGCGGCGCGGAATACGTGATTTTCGGGCTGTTGAACGACGACGCATGCCGCGTAAAACTCGCCGACGCGCTTAAAATCGCGGCTGGAGCTACGGAAAAGGAAGCTGAAAATGACTGAAAAAAGCGAATTGTTGCTTGTGATCCTCAATCGGCTTGAGATTTTGCAAAACGCGATCGACGAGCTACGCGCCGCGTCGCAAAACGAATATCTATCGGTCAAGGAAGCGGCGAAACGGGCGCAGATGAGTCCAGCGGGCGTTATGTGGCGGCTGGAACGCGATCCAAACGTAACGCCAGACGATTGGCGAAAGATTGACGGCAGATATTATATTCGTCGCTCAAGTTTGAACAAATTTTATAAAAAGGCGGTAAAATGAGCGTCCGATCGGTTTCTCGCTCCGCGAAAGGAGCGAATATGAAAGGGCAGGCGCACCACGCCTTTGCGCGAAACGGCGTGGCGTATGCTTACGGCAGGATAGACGGCAAGACCTATCGCGTTAGCGCGGGTTTAGAGGCGACAAAGCAAAATTTGGCTTACGTCGCTAGAGAGTGGCGGACGATTATCGAGGATAAGCTAACGCCCAAAAAGTCTAAGGGCGATACGACCGTCGAGGCGTTCGGCTGGCGATCTCTGAAGGCGGGCGAGGCGACGCGAAGCCAATCGACCCGCGACGATTACGCGGCGGGGTTCAGGCGGGATATTATCCCCTTTTTCGGAGCGCGGCAGATTGGCGACATAACCGCGCTGGAGCTGAAGGAGTGGCAGAATTCGATGATTAAAGACGACGGCGCGGGAACGGGCAGAGCAAAAACGGCGCGTAAAATCTTTCGCGGGATTATGAACGACGCTATGCTCGCGGGCATTGTCGATAAAAACCCGTTCGCCCTCGTTAAAGCGCCAAAATCCAACGCCAAAGAAAAACGCCCGCTCTCGCTGAACGAAGTAAGGGCTATGCTAAAAGCGACAAGCGGCTGGTTTCACGAGTTCCTAGCCCTCGCCTTTTTCACGGGGGCGCGGACGGGCGAAATACTTGCGCTCAAATGGGAATACGTCAATTTCGCTTCGCAAAAAATCCATATCGCCAAAACGCAAACCAAAGGCAGATACGGCAAGGTTAAGACCGTATCTAGCGATCGCGTCATCGATATGCTTCCGCCCGTCGAGGCGGCGTTAAGACGGCAGTATCTCAACACGGGCGCGAAGGGCGAATTTGTTTTTGAAAGCGCCCGCAAAGACGCATTCGCCGACGCTAATAGCTTGCATCCGATTTGGACGGAAACGCTGAAGCGTTGCGAGATTGACTACCGCGAATTATACGCGACAAGGCACACGTTCGCGTCGATTATGCTTTCACGCGGCGAGGATTTGTTGTGGACGTCCAAAATGCTAGGACACAAAAACGCCGCGATTACGCTGGAATACTACGCAAAGTATATTCCGCAAGACAAGGTGCAAAGGGCGGAATTCCTTAACGAATTGGCTAACGACGCGGATAAATCGGGCGTTTGCACACAATTTACTCAAAAATTGCACACGGCAAACAACGTAGGAGCGGCTTAAAATGACAAACGCCGTCGCAGAGCGACTTGCCAGCCGCGTCTTTGTTTTCGTTCCCGCTTTCGCGGGTATGACAGGGAGGAACGCGCAAACGACAAAGAGACGAATTGAATGCGAATGCTCAAATGCTAGATTTCAGCCTTCGCGGAAATGACGATAGGAGTGATCGTTTGGTTAAGGCAATCCGATTGGCAGATTGCTAAGCGAAGGTCGGCGAGGCTAAGGCGAAGCGTTAAAGCGAGATTGGCGGACGCGGATTGCGAAGCAAAGTTGGATTAGACATTCGCGGGTACGACAAGGGGGGGCGATCATCGCGCGAAGATATTCGGACGACGATCGGCTATTGATCGGGCGGACAAACGAAAGCGGGGCGACTCGGGGACCGGTGTCCGATCGCAAGCGGAAAAGAGGCGCGGTTGGAAGCGTTTTGCTACTATAACTTTTCTATTTTGGCAAGGGGGATTGAATATGCGTTTGGGTTTTTGTTTGGCGCTGTGCGCCGCTACGATGTTTGGCTATGAATCAGTCGCCAAATACGAGGTTAAATACAGCTGGTTTGATATGGGCGATGCTACCGCGTCGCTAAAAATTGACGGCGATCGCTACGAAACCGAAGTGAGCGCCAAATCAAAAGGCTTGGCGGCGACCTTTTCAGGCAATCGTAAGGAAACTTACAAAAGTAGCGGCGCGATAATCGACGGCGTTTTTGTCCCCGAAAAATACGAGCATTGGTATTCAAGCGGCGATAATACGAGTTATACGAGCGTGTTTTTCGATCATAACAATTCGCAAGCCATGCAGATGAAAGAAAAATGCGAAGAGAAAAAATGCAAGTACGAATCGTCAATGCTAACGGGCGAAAAATACGCGCAAAACGATATGCTTTCGCTCTATCACAACGTAACGCGCAACTTCGCCAATTCGGGCATGAAATCGATAGAAGCCGCCGCGATCGGCTCTAAAAAACGCGCGCGCGTCGAGATTGCGGAAGACAAACATCTAAAAACCGCTAAATCCATATTCAAAAACAGCGACGGAACTTATCTCGTGGTGTTTCTTAATCAGGAGATATTCAGCAGCAAAGACGGCGCGTTGTATATCAATCTAGGCGAAGACGCGATCGTCGAAAAAGCGGTTTTGCTGGACACCATACTGTTTGGCGACGTAATCGGCGAGCTTAAGGAAAAACGGATCGTCCCTTAAACAGCCGCGAAACGCGATAGATAAGCAACGCGCCGCTTGAAAGGGCGAATATCTTAAAAACGCTTACCGACTGCGAATGCAGCGAGTCGAATTTAAGCGTTTGCGTAGCCTCGATCCCGCTATCTTGCAACGCCAAGATCGCGGGCGTGTAATACCACGCGAATAAGCCGCCCGAAACAAACGCAATCGCCGCCAGCGTCAAAATCGAAATGAAGCGATCGCCCTTCCAAAACCGCCAGATTTCGTAAAAAGCGCTATACGCAAGCGCGATCGACGCAAAAATGGCGTATCGGCGAAATATCTCGCTCATCAGCCGACCCGACGCGAAAACGTCGATCTCCACGTTATCGATATACATCGCGGCTTTGAATACCACGGGCGCTACGATCGCGCCAAGCGTGATTGTCGCGCCAAGCGTAACGCCCAGCAACGCGATATAAAGAGTCTCCAAAACCATTTGCGTTCGCATATTTGCCCTTTGTTAAAATACGAAGCCAAGCGAGAGCGTAAAAGCCAACTCGTCGTCGCTCCACGTTCTAGGCTCGACGGAAGGTTCTTTGCCCTTTCTGTCTATCTGCCATTCACGATTAAAGTAACTCGTCTCAAAGCGCGCGCGAAAGCCGCTTTGCGAAGTAACGTAAAAGCCTATCGCGCCGCCGTAAGATATTTCGGTGAGCGTATTGGTTTTTGAGTGCGCATTTCCCAAGCCGATCGCGGCTTTGACGTATGGATAGCCGTCAAACGGCGCGTAATCTCTCAAGCTGGGCATAACAAACGAATATCCAAATTGCGCTTCGTCGATCGCTTTATCGGAGATTAGCGTTAGCGTCAGTTGATCGCTTTGCGAATTGAATTGATAGCCGCCAAACAACGCGAAGCGCCAAAACTCCTCGCTTTGTCCGTTTTTGTCGTAATAAACGCGCGCGGCGCTCGCTCCAATCTCGCTCACCGCAAAAGCGCACAACGGCAATATCGCCGCAAACAAAACGACTACGCGCAAAACCGCCCCCGAAAAATAATATAGCGGGTATTGTAACCTAAGCGGCGATTTTAAGATACGAACCCAAAAACGCGCGATCGCGGCTGACTTTGGCGGCGAGGCGATCGGCGCGTTGCGGCGCGATAGGATGCGCGGTCAAAGCGGCGAAATAGGCGCGATCTCGCAACCTGCGCTCCAAAGAGTAGATTTCAGGCGTATAGAGGTTTTCGTTTGTTTTCGTTTCCATAAAAGCCATATCGTCCGCCGCAAAAAACGATCAAGCGCCAAACAAGTAAAATGCAAAGCGCCGATTTACAAAGCAAAGTTTAATTAGGAACAAAATTGTCCGAAACCGAGCGACCCAAATTATACGCGGGAACGCTGGAGGTCAAAACCTCCTCGATCGCCAAAAGCATAGCCGATCTGGTCAGTCGCGAAAAAGTGCATCCATCAAGCGTGGATTTTGACGTTCTCAAGATTGAAACCTACGTCAAAGAGCCGCCCAAAGACGAATTCGCGCCGCTTGAAAAGCGCCATTTGGAAAAAATGCGCGACAGGGCGTATCTGCTAGATCCCAAACTTCAGCTTTTGCAGGAATACGAGGCGCGTTTCAAGCCGCTTATGCCGCTTCCGTTTAAGTTTAATATGACTTTAAGCGCGGATAAATTCCGATCGATCGCGCATATAACGCTTAAAGCGGGATCGGTTATCAAGCCCGGGGTCGATTCCAAAGCGCTGTTTTTATACTTCAACAAAATCAAGCTACGAAATAAAATGATGATCTATATCTGCGACGAGGCGCTTAGAGCCGCCGCCGTTAAATTGGCGCAAAAGGCGAACGGCGAGCCGTTTAGCGAAGATTTCTCCTTTGCGCTGTGCGCGTGGCCGCAACCGACGGACACGATCGACGACAAGCTGATTTGGCGCTACCGCGACAAAAACAAGCAAGACGACGGCACGGATCGGATCAATTACGCCGATCGCGGCTTTCTCGCGAGCGCGAATAAAGACGAGCTGATAATCGAATACGTCATGCCAAAACAGGGAGCGGCGGGGCGATCGTTTGACGGGCGTTTTATCGATATGCGCGAACCCAAAATACAAAACGAGCCGAATTTTACGATCGACGAAGCCAAAATAGAGGTCAAAGAAGAAAACGGCAGACGGCTGTTTTTTGCCAAAGAGGACGGCTACGTCAAATTAGACGATAACGTTTTATCGATTGACAAAGTAATCGAATTAGCCGAAGTTTCGCTGAAAACGACGGGCAACATACGCGCAGGATTAGACAAAGGCGTGATCGTCCGCATCGAGGGCAAAAGCGGCGGATCGGACGAGGCGATCGGCACGGATATGGTGGTTGAGGCGACGGAAATCTACGCAAACGGCGGGGTTGGAAGCGGCGCGCTTGTAACGGCGGATAAGATCGTAATCAAAGGGCAAACTCACCAAAAAAGCGAGCTAATCGGCAAACATATCGAAGTTAACGTTTTGCGCGGAACGGCGCAATGCGAAGAGGCAATTGTAAAAACGCTTGAAGGCGGCGTAATCCGATCGATCGCGGCGCGAATCGAACAGGCTGTGGGCGGCGACGTAAAATGCAAAAAAGTCAGGGTGGAAACATTGCGAGGCAAAGCGTGTTTGCAAGCCGCCACGGAGATCGCGATAGGGCAGGCGATCAAGGGCGAAAACAGGTTAATAATAGACGCGAGCGTCGAGGAAGGAGAACGCGAAGAACTTGACGCCGCCGCGAAGCAAATCGAGGATATTAAATCGCAGATCGACGAACTTAAACGCGGGCGCGAAACAAACGCGCTTTATTTGTCAAAAAATATGAGCGCTTTTAAGCAGGTGCAGGAAAAAATCGCAGAAGATCGCAAGTCGAACAGATTGAGCGGCGAGACATATTTGAAAATGGCGCAAGAGTATAAAACCGCGATGAAAAAACAGGACGACGCGGAGGCGAGAATCGAGCTTTTGAAGTCGCAGATTAGAGAAAAACGGCGCGAGTTGGAACGCTTTGACAAGCAGGTTTTGGAAGGCGCGGTAATCAACGAAAGCGGGATATGGAAAGGACATAACGAGGTTATTTTTAAGCTGCCGTTTTTAGGGCGCGAATATACGCAAAACATCGACGAAGGCATGCGAATCAAGCGCGTTAAGCTGGTCGAGTCAAACGACGAGGGAGAATACGAAATTAAGCTCTTTTATTAACTTGCCGCTCTCGCCTTCTCAAAAAAAGTATTCGCAAAAACGTCGCCTTGCAATCATATCGCGTTAGCCGTTATTCCCACGCGCCATCCCGTCATTCCGCGCGTAATCGCGGAATCTAAAAATAAAAAGTCGCAAAACTATACGATTAGCGATTGTGTTGCGATCATCTTAAACGCTGGATTCTGCGACTTCGCGCAGAATGACAAAAAGCTCAAACGTCGGCTTAATTCAATATATGCGTTTGGCGTATATTTCGTTCAGTTTGGACGAGTTAGCCGATAGCTGGTTCATAGCCCTGTTAAGCTGGTTTATTCGCGCCTCGGCCGCTTTATACTCGTCGGAGTCGGCGCG
>JAISMA010000149.1 GCA_031276985.1 Helicobacteraceae bacterium
CGCGTTGCGGACGATAACCTCTTTTTCTATATTTTGTATCTGCTCGTCGCTAAATTGCGTTAAGCGATAAGCGGAATCTTTAAGAATATCGGAGAGCTTCATGAAAAACCTTTTGTTGAATTTGCGCCGCGATCTCGGCGATTGCAACGCTTGGCGAAAATAGTCGACAAATTAGTCGTCGAAAAGACCTTCCGCCGTTAAACGCTGTTCCAGATCGCAGTTGCCTAGATCGCATGCGATTAGCGCGTCTTTTTTCGCTTCGTCCGATCGATTTGTTTCAAGATACGCAAGGGCGCGATAGTAATAGGCATAGTCGAAGCTCGGATCGATTTTGATCGCCTTTGTCAAATCGGCGATCGAGGCGTTGTATTCGCCAAGCGCAAAGTAAGCCACGCCTCTGCTTTTGAACGCCGAAGCGTTGTTGGGATCTAGCTTGACGGCTACGTCGTTATCGGCGATCGAGGCGTTGTATTCGCCAATGTAATAATAAGCGCTTGCGCGGTTTAAGTAAGAGTTAAGGTGTTTTGGATCGGTTTCGATCGCCAGCGAATAGTTTTTGATCGCCTCTTGATAATCGCCGCGATCGGAGGCTTTCGCGCCCGCTTTGAACCATTCGTTCGCGCCTTGCGCCAAGAGGAGACAGCAGAGCGCCGCAAGCAAAGCGCAGGATCTCATATCGCCTCGTCTCGCAAAACGCCGTCCGCTTGTTTGCGGGCTAAGTTTTTGAGCAAATCAGCCTCCACGTTAGCGATTAGTTTCGCGCCGCCAACGCTTTTATCGCCCGCCGCCACGCCAAAAACCGCCGTCGCTTTAAGTTTGGCTTTGTTAAACGAAAACTCCCCGTTGTCGATTGTCTCCGCGATCTTTTCGGCGACGATTTTTAGCGCCTCTTTGTTGTCGTTGTCGGTTAGTATCGCCAAGCGATTTGAGCCGATCGAGTAGATAGCGTCGTCGCCCTTGACCACTCTGCCTATAAACTCGCTAGAACGTTTCAGGGCGTAATCGCAGGCGGCTAGATACAGCAGATCGTCGTCGCAACGCAAGTGTACGCCAATCACGATCAAGCCGAAAGTTCCTCTGCCTTCTAAATCCTCCAGCAAGGCGCGGCGATTGCACAATCCCGTTGCGCCGTCGATTGTCAGCGGCGGCAAAAGTTTGGAATGCGTCAAGCGGATATGATTGGCGAAATCGTCGAATTCGGTGATTCCCATTGGCTCTAGCCGATCGGCTTTGCGCGCGCCGAGACGATACGAAAATCTGGCGATTATATTGAGCGGATGCACGATGGTTTCCGTTAGTATTCTGGCGTCTCT
Source organism: Helicobacteraceae bacterium (assembly GCA_031276985.1). GTDB lineage: Bacteria > Campylobacterota > Campylobacteria > Campylobacterales > SZUA-545 > JAIRNH01. The sequence goes on from JAISMA010000149.1 coordinate 1,314, forward strand.
CATGCTTTTTAAGACAAATATAAGGTAAAACAGCAGGATTGACGCGGTTATTATGGCGGCGATATACAGCAAATTGTCCCGCAACTTCGCGCCTTCCGAGTCGGCTTGCGCGCTCAAAGCGCCATAAACCAGCGTGAAAGGCGTTCCCGCGATCTCTAGCTCGATTAGCTTAAATCTTGCTTGCGCGATCCCTGAAAAGTAACTCTGCGCGTTGAAACCGCCCGCGGCAGAGCCAAATAAAACCTCTTTGTTCTGCGCGTCGGCGATAAATACAAAGCCGTTTTTCGGCGCGGGGATATTACGCAAAACGTTTCCGAAAAGTTTTTCTTTGGACAGCTCAAAGCCCGCGACGCCGATCGGGCGAGCGCCCGCGAATACGGGCGCGACAATCCGCAAATCGCCATTAACGAAGAGTTTCCACTGCTTGCGCGGATTCTTGCGAACGCTTTCGTAGAGCGACTCGTAAGGGCTGGCGTTTATATCGATCGACGAAATCGGCGGATAGGTCAAGACAAACGCGTCTTCGAGATAGATAAATCCGTTTGAAACAGGCATGGCGTTTGTCCGCGCCTCTAAAAGCGGCAAGGCTAACAGCAGTCTGCCCGCTTTTTTACGCGCTTCTTGATTTAACTCGCTTGGGGTGTAGAAAGTGAAGGGCTTTTTTTGCTCGTTTTTGTACAGATCGCCCTCTTTGTGAAAGGTCGCGTTGTAGTTGAAGCGATCGGAATAGGTGAAAAGCTCGCTTGCTTGAGCCGATACGCTAAGCGCGTCGTCGCCAATCAGCGCGATCTTTTCGCGCAACGTATCCGCCGCGATTTTCGTAACGGCGCGCGACGCTTCGTCGACGGTCGCTTTATAGCGCTCCTCGTATGCGTTAGCCTGTTCGCTTGGAAACATAAAAAGCGCGGCAAGCGGGATACAGACGCACAAAAACTGCCAAATAACCAGACGCTTCGTGTGCGAAGCGATTTTAGAGCCAATCGTGTTCATTCGCGGAAGTTTAGAGTAAAAACCCTAAAGGACTAAGGAGCTTTTGGTTAAAAACCCGCCGTAATTATCGTCGAGCGAGGTTTATATGGCAAAAAGAGCGTTGGTTTCCGTCAGCGACAAAAGCGGCATCGAGGCGTTCGCAAGCGCGTTGATCGCAAACGGCTACGAAATTATCAGCACGGGCGGCACGTTGCAAACGCTACGATCTGCGGGCTTGGAGGCAATCGAGGTCGGCGATCTCACGGGCTTTGGCGAGCTGTTTGGCGGGCGCGTTAAGAGTTTGCATCCGATCATTCACGGCGGCATTTTGTTTCGGCGCGACAACGA
>JAISMA010000230.1 GCA_031276985.1 Helicobacteraceae bacterium
ATGATTGGCGCTACCAGAGCGGACGAGAAAACCTATTTGCAGTTTAACTTTCACGGCGACTACCGCATAGCCGAAGGGCTTAAGGCGGAAGCGGCGCTGGTTACGGGCAAATTCGGCGATTTTGGCGGCGACGTAAGATCGCAAACGAAAGTCGGACTTGGCGCGAGATATATCTTTTGAAAGTAATGTTATTATTGCGGCAACGCACTAATTCAACGGCAAGGAGACGATTATGAAAAAAACTCTTATCGCCATTGCGATCGCGGCGACAGGCTCGCAACTATTCGCGGCGACGGCTTCAAGCATTGACGAGGCTTTCACCAAAGGCGCTCGCGGCGGCGCGCTTTCGGCTATGGGCGTATTTGGCAGCGAGGACGATTCGGTTTTATACGGACACGCCGATCTGTATTTCAAGACGGCGAGTTTTCAAAACATACGCGCCAATATAGGTTTAAGCGGGATCGGAATATGGTGGAAAGACGACGCTATTCCCCCCGCCAAAGACAAATCCTCTTTGCATACGGCAAACATCGGCTATTTTACGGACAGATTCACGATTGCGGCGGGACGACAGGAGTTCGATCTCGTTTTAGCGCCGCATCACTATCAAGCCGCTTACGGCGAGTTAAAGGTTTCTTCGCAGGCGAAAATCCTAGCCGCGTATATCAAATCGGCGGCGCTGCCTAGATACGACGTTGGTCCGTTCTTTTCGGATTACGAGGAGCTTAACGAAGACGGCGTTTTCGCGCTTGACGTAAAGTTTCAATCAGGCGACATTAAACTTAACCCATATTACTATTTTCTGCCCGACGTAGCCATGTGGCTTGGCGGAAAGTTTGAGTTCAGCCAATTTAAGTCCGATAGCGGTTTTGGTTTGACGGGACATCTGGCGTTAAGTTCCGAAGACGACGACAGCGGCGCGGAGGACGGATTTTTCGCGGAGTTGCAAGGCGATCTGAAACTGAATTCCAACATTGGCTTTTTCGGCGGTTTTGCCTTGACGGGTTCGGACGGAATCGGCACAATCGGCGGCGCGGGCAAAGAGTGGCACAAAAGGGGCGCAAATCAACGGGCGAATATGATGAATCCGTTTTGGGACGGCGGCGCTCAGATTTTCTTGGCGGAAGCCTTGACGCTATACGCAGGCGCGGAGTTTGAGCGGGATAGATTATGGGCGGGCGCTATGATCGGCGTTACCGACGCGGACGACGAGACCTATTCGGAGATTAACCTGCGCGGCGAATACGCTATAACCAAAGCGTTTAGGGCGGAAGCGGCGCTGGTTACGGGCAAATTCGGCGACGACTACGTTGACGGGTCGGATACGCGAACGCAAGTCGGATTTGGCGTGAGATACATATTCTAAGCCTGAAGCCGCCTGTTTTGGCGGCGCGGCTTGCGGTAAAATTCGATGAGAGCGCTTATTTCGTTTATTTTTCTGGTTACGATCGCGTTTAATTGTAGCGGCGATTGCGTTAGCTGCCACGCGACGCTTGAAGGCAAGACGGGCAAAGACGGCGATCATAACGTTTTGCTTAAATGCGTAGAGTGCCATCAAGAGATCGCTTCGCAAAACGCCGAATGCGGCGGAAACTGCTTTGTCTGTCATTCGGAATCGTCGATCGACAAAAGCGTAGCCGAACACAAAACGCTTGGCGATTGCAAAAGCTGTCATATTTCCGCTTCGAGCGCCGATTCGTTCAACGGGTTTTTCAACCTGAACGACACGCTAGAAGACAAGCTAAACCGCGCCGTCAAGCCGCCCAAATAAAGGATCGTTATGCAAGCCAAAATCCGCGTCGTTCAAACGCTTTTGGACGCGCTTCCATATATTCGCAAGTTTTACGGCGAAATTATCGTCATCAAATACGGCGGCGCGGCGCAGATTGATCCCGCGCTAAAGGACAAATTCGCGCAAGACGTCGCCCTGCTTAGTTTGGTGGGCATGAAGATTGTGATCGTGCATGGCGGCGGCAAATCGATTACGCGCTTAAGCGAGCAATTAGGCGTTAAAGCGGAGTTTAGCAACGGGCTTAGAATCACCGATAAAGACGCGCTTCGCGTGGCGCAAATGGCGCTAATCGGCGAGATCAACACCGAAATCGTAGGCATGCTAAACGATCATGGCGCGAAGGCGATCGGCGTAAGCGGCAAAGATGGCGGCTTCGTTAAAGCCGTCGCGATCGAGAATCTCGGCTTCACGGGCGAAGTGCGCGAGGTTAATCCCGATCTGCTTTTGAAGCTGATTAACGATCGTTTCGTTCCCGTCGTCGCGCCAATCGCAAGCGCGAGCGAACGGGCGCATCCGGGCTTTAACATCAACGCCGACGCGATGGCAAGCGCGATCGCGGGCGCGATCAGAGCCAAAAAAGTCGTCTTTATGACCGACGTTCAGGGCGTTCTTGACAAGGACAAAAACCTGCTCCAATCGCTAAGTCGCGCCGACGTGGAACGGCTCAAAGACGAGGGCGTTATCGCGGGCGGTATGATTCCGAAAGTCGATTCCGCGCTGGAGGCGCTCAAATACGGCGTGGATAAGGCGCACATATTGGACGGACGCGTCGAACACGCGCTGCTGCTGGAGATTTTCACCTCCGAAGGCATTAGCACGGAGATCACAAGATGATTGTGGCGATGACGACGATCGATAGCGCCGAGGCGGCGAAAAAATTGGCGGCGGCGCTTGTGGAAGAACGCCTCGCGGCGTGCGCGTCGATCGCGCCGAATATATCGAGCGTATATTGGTGGAAAGGCGCGATTGAAACCGCCGACGAATGGCTGATAATCATAAAAACCATGCCCGAAAAGATCGCGGCGATCGAGGAGTTTTTCGCGCAAAACCACCCGTACGAAACGCC
>JAISMA010000036.1 GCA_031276985.1 Helicobacteraceae bacterium
ATTGCAAGCCGCGTATCAGCGTATGAAGCGCTTTTGGATGGTAGTGGCTTTAGATTTGACGACGACGACGGAGAATGGAAGAGCAACGGCGACGACGACTAAGGGACGCTTCGGGCAAAGGCGAGGCAAACGCTATAGCGTAGCCTTGAGGTAACATTGAGATCGCTAAACGCCATTGGCTTTAGCGATCTCCTTCGAGTTTGAAGTCAAACGCCAAACCTTGTTTTTACCAATCACGTCTTGCGTCGGATTAAGGCAATGCGAAACGTTTCAACTTCATGTTTTGGATACCCGCTTTCCTCGCGGTTGCGGGCGCAAGCGCCCAGCCACTCGTCGCTGGTGGCGTTAAACTTATGCGATCGTTTGTTATTTCTAGTATTTTCGTTGTTTATCAAGCGCCGATCTATCACAATGCGTCGCGTTGTTTGATCGCGTTTTGATAACGCGTTTACGGATCGAGCGCGCGAAGTTTTTCCAGCCATTCGGCGACGGTTTTTTCATACGCGATCGGCTTTAGATCGACAAAGCGAACGGGCGCGCTTGTATAACTTTGTTTAACGTAGCCGCCAAAATCATGCGGATATTTATAACTGATTCCGCGCCCTAATTTTTTCGCGCCCTCGTAATGCGCGTCTTTGAGATGATTTGGCACGTCCAAAATCAATCCGCCGTCGATCGCTTCTAACGCTCTGTCGATCGCTACGATCGCCGTGTTGGATTTGGGCGAGCAGGCAAGATAGATCGCCGTTTGCGACAAAATAATGCGACTTTCGGGCATGCCGATCGCCGCGACCGACGCAAAGCAGGCGTTGGCGAGCGTCGCGGCGTTTGGATTGGCGAGTCCAATATCTTCGCTTGCGAAAATGACCATGCGTCGCGCTATGAAACGCGGATCTTCGCCGCCTCTAATCAGCCGCGCAAGATAGTAGATCGCCGCGTCGGGATCGCTGCCGCGAAGCGATTTTATCAGCGCGCTTGCGAGATTGTAGTGCGTTTCGTCCTCGCTTGCGCCGTCGTTTAACGCGCTTTGGCGAATGGTTTTTAGCGCCTCGACGCTCAAAGGCGCGTTTTCGGCGACGATCCAGCCAAACTCCAGCAGTTTCAGCATTGCCCGCGCGTCGCCGCCGCTTGAAACGATCAGATATTCCCGCGTTTGCGGCGACAGGTTTTTGCCTTCGAGCGCTTGAGCGCGATCCAGCAACGCTTGCAGATCGTCGCGATCAAGCGGCAAAAACTCAAACAACAGCGATCGCGATCTAATCGCGCCCGTAAGCGCAAAAAACGGATTTTCGGTGGACGCGCCGATGATCATCGCGTCGGATCGCTCCATGACGGGCAGCAAAACCTCCTGCCGATTTTTGCTCAATCTGTGCGCTTCGTCAATGAAAATCAGCGGCTTGCTTAACGCGCCTTTGGTGCTTTCAAAAATGGCGCGAAGCTCCTCCACCGCTAGGCTCGTGGCGTTTAACTCGAAGCAAACTCGTCCGCTTTGATTTGCGATGATTCTGGCGATTGTCGTTTTGCCCGTGCCGGGCGGACCGAAAAAGAAGGCGTGAAAAAAGGCGTTCGCCTCTATCAGCTTTTTCAACGCGCCGTTTTCGCCTAGCAATCGGCGCTGCCCGACCATTTGATCAAGCGAATCGGGGCGCAAAAGTTTCGTTAGATCGCTCATCGCAAGCCCTTTTTTTGGAAATTGGCGTTTGATTATAGATCGCGGTTTTGGTTTTTGGCGCGTTTATCGCATTTTGCCAACGATTTAAGCGCGCTTTTGTCGAGATCGTAGATGCAGGTTCAGATTTGATCGCGTTTGCGCCGATGAACCCTTGCGGTTGAGAGTTTGGCGGTTATGTTACGCGAGAGTTTGGACATTAGCGTTTACGGCTTCCGCGCGAGGATATTTTTATTAGTAGAAACGCCAATCCCAAGCCTATGAGCGGAAACATAATGGCATTAATAAACGGATCGTCAGAAAAATTAATACTGCCCAATATCGCATGATATAAACCTCTAAAAATTGAAGCGGAAATCGATTCGCTTGCAGTTATCATCTTGCATTCCATTTACTAATCCCTGCCAGCCTTTGCGTAATACGATCCACCCTCCATACATACCCGCTTCGCCCATAACTTTATCCGTAGAGTATTAGTGGAGAATTTGGCTAAAGATAGCGGTTTAGACATTGGCGCGACCTCAAAGCAAAGAACATGCGGGATATTTGACGAACGCTCCCGCCTTTAAGGAACAAAACGCTATGCGCGTTACAACAAAAGCAATAGTTCCCATCAAAGCAAACCATAAGAGCAGATATAGACCGTATGGTTGCGGATATTTTCTTATACTATGTTTAATATAGAAATTTTTGTTTATAACAAAGTAAACCATTAAACACACGCTCGAAACAAAAAGCGCGCCAAGCAGTGGATAATCCGCATTCTCGTCTTTTAATCCAACATAAAAATAAATAAATAAAAACGCGGCATTGTATATAATTAGCGCTTTGATTAACCGCTCGAATGTTTTCATTTGCGATCTTTTTGTTGCGTTTTAAGGCGTACGCCTTCAAAGAATTCGTCATATTGAGGTTTGAGAAATTCAAGATATGGAGATAGCCAAAAAGATTCGCATTTATATTTAATGAATCTTGTTGGATAATCATCGTATTCTTTATCTTCGCATTCGTAGATTTCCGCCTTCCATCCGTTTATTGTTTCAACAAAATACTTTGGATCTGTTTTGCACAAGGCTGGGAAAATTATTTCTAAACTACAGTTACTGTCCGATAAGTCGACATGCGCTACAAGTGGAATGCCTCTTAAATCGTCCGCCTTCCCATATAGTCCTCTGAAAGAGTTTTGATCTTTTGAGTATTTGCGCCAGCTAAATTTTGGTACTTCTATAATAAAATTCTCTGTCTCTATATGAGTTTCACTGGATAAATTCATATAATAAATTGCGGCATATTCTAATCCATAGTGTCCATTGTAAGGAATATCAAACAAAAGAATGGCGATAAACTCAACAACAAACATTTCTTAACCTTTGCGTACAAGTATTATAGCAGTTATACCTAATTTCCATTTTGATTATCTTATTGGTATTCTCTGGAAGCGTTAGTGATCGCGGTTCTCCCAAACGCTTCGTATTGGTAAGAGGTAACTGCTTGATTGTTGGTTTGAGGATCGATCGTCGTCTTTGATTTAAGAAAGCCGTCTTGATCGTGAGCGTATCGATGAACTCTTACGGCTAAATGTTTAATGATTAGGTTATGCGGGAGTTTGGACATTAGGGTTAATCTTTGGTTGCGTTACGATCGGCGCTTTTAAGAGGGAAGGCGTAGCGATTTAGC
>JAISMA010000039.1 GCA_031276985.1 Helicobacteraceae bacterium
AGCTCGATTGATTCTAAAAGAGCGTCGTTTTCGGATAATGGTCTAAAGCCGTTTGCGTAGGCGTTTGCGGTTGAGCTAGACGAAGCGAAGCTTTGTTTGTCAAGATCGCTTGAATCGCAGCCAAGCGTTAAAAACGCAAGCATAGCGAAAGAGGCGACGAAGCGATTGGTTTTAGCGTTGGCGTTTGTATTTGCGGACTTGTTAGCGTCAACATTAACGGCGTTTGCCGTTTGCGCCTGAAACGCGTTTGTAGCGCGGGATTGAGAGAGTAAGCTCATTGTTGCCCTTGTTTCGCAAATGAAAGTTGACGATTGTAGCGCTTTGTTATTGATAGGATCAAGAGCGGCAAGAGCGATTAGCGTAAATTTTGTTAATTTACGGCGCTTGCGTTTCGGGCGGACGCGATCTAAAGCGGCGATGATCACGGCTTAAATAAAGCGCGAAAACCGCCCGCAAGCCAATGGCAATGGCAACCGCCGCGTTCCCGAATTATAAGGTTAATGACAATGGCAACTGCAACCGCCGTGTTCCTCGTAGTCGTCATGTTCGCCGCAACAGCTATCGTATCCTTCCAAAACGCCAGACGCGATCTCCTCGTCGGTGGCTTTGCGGGTTTTGACGACTTTCACGTCAAAACTCAAGTTTTTGCCCGCCAGCGGATGATTGTGATCGATTGTAACCGTTTCATCGCCGATAGATTTCACCGTTACCTGTACGGTTTTTCCGTTTTCGGCTTGTCCGTACAGCGTCATTCCCTCGCGCAGATCGACGCCCGCGAATTGCTCTTTTTCGATCTCTTCAAGCGCGTTTTCATCGTACGCGCCGTACGCCTTGTCGCTTGAAACCACAAGCTGACGGCTTTCGCCCTCGCTCATCAAGGCGATTGCCTCCTCAAGACCAGAAACGATATGCCCGCCGCCCATTAAAAACTCCAGCGCGTCGCCGCCTTTGTTGCTATCTATCATTTCGCCTGAAAGCGCGTCTTTAACTTCATACTCTATACTTACGACCGTGTTTTTTTCGATAGACATTGTTTGCCTTTTGATAATATTTCGCAATTGTAGCGATTTAAGGATTTACTAGTGAAAACGGCGACCAAACTGATTCATAACGCGCACGCGATCGATCCCGTTACGGGCGCGCTCAACACGCCGATTACGATGACCAGCACCTTCGCGCAAAAGGATATTTTTGCCGATCAGGAGTTCGACTACGCCAGATCGGGCAATCCCACTCGCAAAGCGCTAGAGGAGACGATCGCGCTGCTTGAAGGCGGGGCGAAAGGCTACGCTTTTAGCAGCGGGATGGCGGCGACAAGCTCCGTTTTGGGTATTTTTTCGGCGGGCGATCATATCGTGGCGGCGGAGGATATTTACGGCGGAAGTTATCGCATACTCAACTCCTTTTATAAGCGCTTTGGCTTGGAGCATACGGCGATTGACGCAAGCGATCTCGACGCGATACGAAAGGCGATCAAGCCAAACACCAAAGCGATCTTTTTGGAAACGCCGTCAAATCCGCTTCTTAAGATTACCGATCTCAAAGGCGCGATTGCAATCGCAAAAGAGCGCGATCTGTTTACGATTGTGGATAACACGTTTATGACGCCGCTTTTGCAACGCCCGATCGCGCTTGGAGCGGATATTGTCGTGCATTCGGCGACAAAGTTTTTGGGCGGGCATAGCGATCTGGTTTTGGGGCTTGCCGTGTCCGCAAACGAGGCGATCGGCAGACGGATATATCAGGTTCAAAACGGCTTTGGCGCGACGCCTTCGCCGTTTGATTGCTTTTTGACGCTACGCGGAATCAAGACGTTAAGAGCGCGATTAGCCGTGGAGCAGGACAACGCGCAAAAACTCGCCCTGTGGTTTCAAAAACATGGCGACGTGGAACGGGTGTATTATCCCGCGATAGGCGACGCGGCGGCTTTGCACAAATCGCAAGCCGACGGCTTTGGCGCGGTGCTTAGCTTCAAAACCAAAACGACCGATCGCGCGCTTAGTTTCCTGAAAAAGGTTCGTCTCGCCGCGTGCGCCGTTTCGCTGGGCGGCGTGGAGACGATCGCGAGTTATCCCGTAAAGATGAGCCATGCCGCCATGCCGCCTAGCGAGCGCGAGCGGCGCGGTATTAGCGAGAATCTAATCCGCGTTTCGGCGGGGTTAGAGGACATAGACGATCTAATCGACGACTTCGACAAGGCTTTGCAATGAAAAAAATCGACACGATATGCGTTCATACGGCGCGTCCGTTTGATCCAATCACGGGCGCGATCTCCACGCCAATCTACCAATCGGCTACCTTTCGCCACCCAAAACTCGGCGAATCCACAGGTTTTGATTACTCCCGCGCCATCAATCCGACGCGATCGGTATTGGAAGAGACGATCGCGTTGCTTGAAGGCGCGAAATACGGGCTTGCCTTCGCTACGGGAATGGGCGCGATCTCGTGCGTCGTTAAACTTTTTGACGTAGGCGATCATATTATCGTCAGCGAGGATCTTTACGGCGGCACATATCGCCTATTCGACGGATATTACGCCAAATACGGCGTGGAGTTTAGCTTTGTCGACACGAGCGATCCGCGCAAACTTGACGACGCGCTAAAGCCAAACACCAAAGCGCTGTTTATCGAAACGCCGTCAAATCCCATGATGAAAATCACCGATATAGCCGCGTGCGCGAAAATAATCCATGATCGCGGCGGGATATTGATTGTCGATAATACGTTTTTGACGCCGTATTTTCAAAATCCGATCGCGCTTGGAGCGGATATTGTAGTGCATTCGGCGAGCAAATATCTAAGCGGGCATAACGACACGGTCGCGGGACTAATCGCGCACTCAAGGGACGATCTGGACTTCGCGCTCCGCGAGGCGCAAAAGAGCGAGGGCGCGTCGCTTTCGGCGCTGGATAGCTGGCTGGTTTTGCGCGGCATAAAGACGCTTGCCGTGCGTATGGAACGCCACAGATCAAACGGCGAGGCGATTGCGAAATGGCTACAAACGCGCCCCGAAGTGGAACGGGTTTTTTACTCAGGTTTTACGCCGCACCCGCAATCTCGCGGCAGCGCGGGCATGGTCAGCTTTTATCTGAAAGATCCCGCCAAAGCGCCAAAGGTTTTGGAACGACTCAAACTGATACTTTTTGCCGAAAGTTTGGGCGGCGTGGAGAGCTTGATCACCTTTCCTCTCGTTCAAACGCACGGCGCAATCCCCGAACCCATGCGATTAAGCGCGGGCGTAAACGACAGGCTTTTAAGGCTATCGGCGGGCATAGAGGACAAAGACGATCTGATCGCCGATCTGGCTCAAGCGCTGGAAGACTAACCGCCCCGATTAACGTAATTGAAGATCGCAAAGTCGTTAAGGATACGTAATAGCGCGGAAACGGCGAGCGGAGCAAAGCGAGCCTCGTTTATAAAAACTGAGCGCAACGCAATCAGAACGAGGCGTCCTCGCCCATATTTGTCGACTTCGGAACGGCATTACGCTTGTTTATGTAAAATCAAAGAAAACAATAAAAAATCATAAATTTTTCAAAAACCGACAAAACAGTTGAGAAATAAGCGCGTTGATTAAAATCTTTTTAAGCGCGGTATGGCATTATTCGCTCCGATCGACTGAGCCAAAGCATGCTTGAGCAGGCAGATACAATCATTCGCAATAACGTCAATCTTCAGTTGGCGGTAGAGACCATAGCCCAAAAGCGGCGGTTGTGGCGAAGTTAAAAAACGGGAGGCGCAAATGGATATTAAAGATTTATATGACGCATTGAAGCGTTTTATGTTTGGGCTTCTTGCCAAAGCCACGAGTGGCAACTATCCGGAAAACGATTACGCAAAAGACCGCGGTATTGTTCTTGCTAACGCCGAGTTAAGAAAGTTGATCCCAGTTGATATTTTAGAACACCATTCAGCCGATGGATTTCGTAGGTTTGCTCAAGGTAAGGGCGGGTATGTAGAACGACGCGCTTTTATTGAAAACGGACTAAAACCGGCTCTATCATACTTGGAGGGGCTTATGAATGATAGCGATAAATTTTCCTTAAACGCCGAGTCTTACGAATTGGGCGAGCCTTTGGGACATGGCGGATTTGGCGCGGTATTCAAGTATCATCATAAGTTGTTGGATATGTATTTTGCAATAAAGATATTTGAACCTTTGTTTGCTTCCGACGACGATAGAATTGAAGGAGAAAATAGATTTTTTCGCGAAGCCAAAATGCTTTTTCACCTCAATCATGAGAACATTGTGCGCGTATATGATATAGGACGCGCGGAAGGGAAGCCTTTTATTCGCCTTGAATTTGTGGATGGAAGAACATTAAACAACTGGATACGGGATATGGGCGGCGTTTCGTTTGAGCGCTCGAAAAAACCCATAAAAGGCATTTTAACAGGTTTGTTATATGCGCATGAAAACGGAATTATTCACCGCGACCTCAAACCAAGTAACATAATGGTTAAGAAAGATGGCGCCGTTAAAATAATCGACTTTGGAATTAGCGCATATCTAGAAACAAGCGACCATACTCGACTTACAAAAACGGGCGAACAGATATGCGGAGGTTTATATCAGGACCCGCGACTTATTGCCGATCCCGCGCTACGCGATGTTCGAAGCGACATTTACTCTCTTGGAGGTATTTGGTACTTTCTGCTTACAAATAGGGACCCGACGACAGATGCGCGGCAAATTTTGCAAAATTTAGGCGCCGACGTCGTAACGCCGGCTCAAGCCGATATAATCCTAAGATGTCTAAACTCGGATGCCGATCAAAGATTTCAGTCGTGCAAAGAGATTATGGATTTGTTATTTCCACTCCCAGAAGCAACTGAATTAAATGTGGCGGCAGGCAAATCCACGCGCCGTATAACATCTGTAACGCGCCGCGATATTTTTAGGCGACTTAAAGACATATACGAAGAATACTATGAATACGATGGTACTCGCTATTACCAGTTTAGAATGTTTGGAGACTTTAATGAACTCGATTTTCTAAAAAGGCTTTATCAATTAGACGCAATGCCTTCAAGCGACCCGCGCTTTAAGAATTTTGAAGAAGATATAATCCAGCATACGATCAATAACAATGATTGGCAAAGCGATTGGATATTTACAGACGATAGGCTTAACTTTGCGGCAGGCGACGATGATAGTTTGTTGCGCTTTCTTTGCGAAATGTTTCATCCAGAAATAAGGGATTGGAAAAACAAGGAAGAAAAAAGCGTCTGCATAAAAGCGTTGAGCATTCTAAACGACTTATTAAACGAAGATGGTTATGAAATCTATGAACACGATAAAATATCTGGCAGACCCGTGTTCTCTTATCGCTACTGTTTTAACAAGCGTTTGAGCAACGGGAAATAATAAATTATATCCCGCGCCCCTGCCAGAAACGGCGATTGGTTTACTTCTCTCACGACTAAAACCGCGCAAATTCATAATATTTGCTAATGTGGCGACGCCTCTCGCAAGCCGCCCTCGTCGAGACAAAAATATAGATGGCGCACAAATAAAGATCGAATAAACGTAGAGATTAAAGACAAAGAGCTAAAGGCTCTATTGGGCTCTCACGACTCGATTTTGCCATCGGTGTCAGCGCTACTCAAAGTTTTGCGAATATCCTCTTCGCTCCACTTTTTGCCTTTGGCGTTGGGAACGCCAAGCTCGTTAAATTTTTGCGCGATAGCGTCTGCTCCTATGTCTTTAACATCGTAAAGCCCTATCGCTTTTTTAGCGCCGACAAGAAGGATAAAATACGCCTCAAACTGATCTTTTAGCGTTCCGGCGATCCACATTAAAGCGCCGTAGAGAGTGAAAGCGCCGCCAAGCGTCATCGCCCATATCGCCACTCTCGCCGCAAGCAGATAACCGCTGCCCCTGCCGAACCTAACTGCGCCGTTAGCGACGCATTCCATCCATATATAACCCACTATAAGCGCGACGATCCCGACTATTGTCAGGATTTTACCCTTCGATTTCACTTTTGATCTCCTTTGTTGATTTGCGGAAATTTATCTTACTTAACCTTAACAAGCGCGATCGCAAGACAGGCAAGCAAACGACGTTTCTCGCAATCACGCTTATGCGCGACGGACAAATATTGTGGAACGTGATCCCTGCTGGCAAAAAATACATTAATAAAGCAAGAAAGGGGTGGTTAATCTATGGTAAGAAATAAACGTCCGAGTGTCTACTCCACGTCGTTTGGCGGCTCGACGAGAAGGTTTCCGCAGATTAGCTCCCGCCAGAAATCTGTTTCGCCCCTCGAACGCTTATGTGGGCATTATGCCCTATTTACACAAAAAGTCAAGGCGCGAGTAGCGTTCAAGCGCCGTCTTGCGTTTAGATGCCCGCGTTTGTTTTGCGAGGGATTGTCGCGGGCGATTTTGCGGGGGGGGCGAAAGCGATTCGTGGCGCGGCGAGCGCCGACGACGCGCTTTAGCGACGGCTTAGACGAGATCGATTAGCTCCTCGAACTCTTCGGCAAGCGTTATATACTCCTCGCCCCATCGGTTGCTAACCGCCGTCTCTTGCAACGATCCTATCGGCGCGAATTCGACTTTGAGCGCCTCTTTGTCGATTGGTTGATTGTTTTTCAACGCGTCGATCGCTTTTGCGATCATTGTCTTTTGCTCTTCAAGCGGCGTTTCCGCCCAGTCTGATTGTTTGGATTTATTCAAAAAATCCAGCGCCTTTTGCAGAAGAATCTGAAGGGCTTCGGGTGCGTGCATAATCTAATCCTTTCTTGGTATAAGCGCCAAAAATAAGCGCGATAATAGCCAAAACGAGGCAATCGGAAAAACGAGCGCTTCAAAAACAAACAACGAAAACAGCGCGATTAAACTTTTCGTCAGCGCTTCGGCTCGCTCTTTGAACGAGTCTATCTTGCTTGTCAGCGCGTCCATATTCGCCCAGCTTTTGACCTTATCCATAAAACCCGTTTCGGCGCTTGGCAGAACGTTTTCGTCGAACGCGGTTTGTTGCGATTGCATATCAGTCAAGGCTTTCTCGTATTTGCTTTGCAAAAACGCCTCGCTTGTAGCCGACGCGCCGATCGCCATTAAGGGTATTATAAGCCTCGCGGCTAAACCCAAAACGACCAGCCGCGCTCCTAAAGAAACCAAAACGCGGCGGAATTTGGCTATCCAGACGCCAAGCGCCAGCGCGATCGCGCCAAGCGAAACAAAGAACGAAAGCCCTATTTGCGATCCGATCTCCATTAAAATCCTCTGCGCTCCCAGCGAAGCGATCGCAAGCGCCAGCGCGTCCGAAAGCCGCTCTACCATATCCAGCGCGGGCGAAAGCGCCTCGCCGACGCTTACCGTGAAAAACGGCGGATGCAACTCTGTGCCTTTGAACATGGAAACAATCGCGTGCGCGCCGCGAACGGAGGCGTAAGTCAAAGCGGCTTTGGTCAGCGCGCCTTCCAGATACTCCTCGGCGCGATTGTCAATCGGCGCGAAAAGCGCGTCAAAGCTCTTTTCTCTAGCCGCATTCCAATACGAAGCGCACAGCAAAAGCGCCGCCGCGACCGTCAGCGCGATTTTGATCGCCAAAGCGCGGCGAGCGTTGGTTTGGCTATCGACAGGCGCTTTGATAGCCTCTGTTTTCGTCGCGGTTTCAGCCATTCATCAACCTTAAAGCGATCTGTTCGACGCTTAGATTCAAACTCTCCTCGATCTGCCGCGTCGATCCGTGCCGCAAAAACTCGTCGGGCAACTCGAAACGCTCTATTTTAACCGATAACCGATCAATTTCCGCCAGCGCCTCCATAATCGCGCCGCTAACGCCGCCAACTATGGACGAATCGCTAATCACCGCGAAACGTTCGTAGTTTTCCGCGCCGATTTTCAGCGCCTCTTTGTCGATCGGTTTGACAAAACGCAGATCCAGCGCGCCCGCGTT
>JAISMA010000041.1 GCA_031276985.1 Helicobacteraceae bacterium
AGCTCGATTGATTCTAAAAGAGCGTCGTTTTCGGATAATGGTCTAAAGCCGTTTGCGTAGGCGTTTGCGGTTGAGCTAGACGAAGCGAAGCTTTGTTTGTCAAGATCGCTTGAATCGCAACCAAGTAAAGAGAACGAAACGATTGCGCCGATTGATAGAACAAACGCCGTTATAGCGCGAGATTGAGAGAGTAAGCTCATTGTTGTCCTTGTTTCGCAAATGAAAGTTGATGATTGTAGCGCTTTATTATTGATAGGATCAAGAGCGGCAAGAGCGATTAGCGTAAATTTTGTTAATTTACGGCGCTTGCGTTTCGGGCGGACGCGATCTAAAGCGTATCGGCGACGGCAAAGCGGCGTTTTGCGCTACAATCCGCGATTATAAGCGCGGCGGCGATCGTTGCCAAAATCGCGATCGCGCTGCGATCAAAGGCTTAATAATGGCGATTATAAAGAGTTTGCTCGATCAAGATCTGTATAAGATCACCATGCAGCGGGTCTATTTTCACCGCTTTTCCAACGCGACGGCGCGTTTTGAGTTTCGCTGTCGCAATAAAAACGTCGTTTTTACGGAAGAGATGTTCGCGGAAATCAAGGCGGAAATCAAGGCGCTTGATACGCTTAAATTTGAAAAGGACGAAATCAAATTTATAGGCGATCTTTACTACATGAAAGACGCGAGAGGCTATCTTGAGTTTTTGCGTTTATTTCGGCTAAATAGCGAGTATATTCGCGTCGATTTGCAAGATGGCAGACTTATCATCGCCGCTGAAGGTCCAATTTGGCTTGCGTCGATGTATGAAATTTTCGTTTTGGCGATTGTAAGCGAGGTCTATTTTAAGCGCGTCAAGCTAGGCGATAAGACGATCGGGCGCGAAAGATTGCAAGCCAAAATCAACGCGATCAAACAAGAGAGCAAGCCGTTTAAGTTTAGCGATTTCGGAACGCGCCGACGTTATAGTTTCGCATGGATGGACGAAGTTATCGCAACGCTTTCCAAAAGTTTTGACGGCGCCGTTTTTACCGGTACTTCCAACCTATATTTCGCCAAAAAATACAATCTTATTCCAATGGGAACTTTGGCGCATGAATATCTTTGTTTGGGGCAGGCGCTGGATACGGCTACGATCGCCAATAGTCAGCGTTTTATGCTTCAAACTTGGGCGGATGAATATCGCGGCGATCTTGGGATTGCTCTTAGCGATAATCTAGGCTCCGATTACTTTTTGCGACACGATTTTGATAAGTATTTCAGCCTGCTTTTTAGCGGCGTTCGGCATGATAGCGGCGATCCGATTGAGTGGGGGCGCAAAATGCTTAGGCATTACGAGGCGCATCGAATCGATCCGCGCTCCAAAACCTTCGTTTTTAGCGATTCGCTGGATTTTCCAAAGGCGTTTGCGATCAACCGCGAATTTTGCGACAAGGCAAGCGTTGCGTTTGGAATTGGCACGAATTTGACCAACGATATGGGCTGCGAGCCGCTTAATATCGTTTTCAAAATGGTGAGCGCCAACGGCAGACCCGTCGCCAAACTTTCCGATTCGCCAACGAAATTGATGTGCGAAGATCAAAACTACGTCGAATATCTAAAAAGCGTGATTGAAAAAGGCTTGCGAGGTTGAGCGTCTGCGCTTATTGCGGGGTGGGTTGCGAGATCAAAGCCGTTTTAGCGAGCGACGCGATCGCGGCGATCGAGGGCGATCAAACGGGCGCGGTCGGCAAGGGCAAATTGTGCGTCAAAGGGCGGTTTGGCTTTGATTTTGTCTCCTCGCCTTCGCGCGTGATCGGCGCGAGAATCAAACGGCGCTTTATTGATCGCAACAAAGATCGCATGAGCCGTGATTTGCGCGATTCGCTTTTTTTGCTAACGCCGATCGACGTTGATTTTTTCGCCGCGCCGCTTGATCTCGCCGTGAAAATCGCCGCGTGGAAAACGCGCCAAATTCTGGACGAAAGAGGCGGCGGCGCGTTTGGCTTTATCGGCGGAGCGCGGACAAGTTGCGAAAGCGCCTACGTTTTTCAGAAGTTCGCCCGCGAAATTATCGGTTCGCCCAACATTGACAATTGCGCGCGCGTTTGCCATTCGCCAAGTTTGGCGGGACTGAAAAGAACGCTTGGCGAAGGCGCGGCGAGCGCGCCGTTTAGCGATATTTTTGAAGCCGAGACGATCGTCGTAATCGGATCTAACACGACCGAAGCGCACCCGATCGCGGGATTGAAAATTCTGGAAGCGGCGCGGCTGGGCGCTACGCTAATCGTTATCGACGTTAGAAAAGTGGCGATCGGGCGCGGCGCTGCTTTTGAGTTGATTATTCCGTTTGAAAGCAATCTGGCGGCGCTTAACGCGATCGCTTACGAAATCGTCGCAAACAATCTGCATGACGAGGCGTTTATCAAGCGTAGAACGATTGGCTTCGCGGAATATCGATCGGCGCTTCTTAGCCAAAAACCAATCGATTTCGGATTGGTTGCGGGTTATGAAACGTTGCGCGATCAAATTCCCGCCGTAGCGCGCGCGATCGCGGGCAAACGGACGCTGTTTTTGTGGGGGCTTGGCGTTACGGAGCATATCGACGGCAGCGACGCGGTAAGCGCGATTGCGAATTTGGCGCTTTTGACGGGCGCGTTTGGCAAGCGCGGCGCGGGCGTTATTCCGTTGCGCGGGCAAAACAACGTGCAAGGCGCGTGCGATATGGGCTGTCTGCCGTATTACGAAACGGGCTACGCCGCGCCTAAAACGATTGGCTTAACTTCGCCTGAAATGATCGACGCTATGCTATCGGGCGAAATAACCGCGCTGTTTAATATGGGCGAAGATATAGCGCACACGAGCGCCAATCTAAACAAAGTCGCCGCCGCGCTGGAAAAGCTGGATTTTATGTGCGTTTGCGAGCTGTTTATGAGCGGCGCGGCGAAAAAAGCCGACGTTGTGATCGGCGTAAAAAGCGCCTACGAAAAACTTGGAGTTTTTATCAACGCCGAGCGGCGCGCGCGATTAAGCGAGCCTTTAGTCAAACGCGACGCGCCCGATGATTGGGAGTTTTTTTTGGATTTAGCCGCTGCGATGAACCGTCCGATCGCGCTAAACTCTTCGGAAGCCGTTTGGCGCGAGATTCAGAGCAAAGCGCCCGATATGTTTAGCGCGATCGGATACGACGAGCTTCGCGCCGCCAAATCGCGCGGGCTTTGCTGGAAGGGCGAGCGGCTCTACGAAAAACGCTTTCACACAATCGACGGCAAGGCTAGGTTTTTCTACGCCGCGTGGCAAAGGCGCGGCGCAATCGACAACAAAGACGACGCGATTTTTTATCTGACGACGGGGCGGGTTTTGAGGCAGTACAATAACGGAGCGCAAACCAACGAAACGCCGCGCCTAAACGCCAAAGCCGAGCGCGATATAGCGCTGATTTCGCCGCTTGATTCGCACAAGTTTGACCTGACGAAACGCCACAAGCTAATCAGTCGTTTTGGCGAGTCGTCGCCGATTGTTTTCAAAGCCTGCGAATCAATCGCCAAAGGAACGATCTTTTGCAGTTTTCACCACGCTAGGAGTCGATTAAACTATCTTTTTGGCGACGAGGGCGATCGCGTAACGAAAACACCGAATTTCAAGGCGATCGAGACGAGAGTTGAGCAGGTCTAAAGGCTTCGCGGCGGAAGATCGCGCTTGCGAGCGGCTGAAAGCGCTGGGTTTTGAGATTGTCGATCGCAACTTTTACGAAAAGTTTGGCGAGATCGATATTGTCGCCGCGAAAGACGGCGTTATTCATTTCGTGGAGGTCAAAAGCGGCGAAAACTTCGATCCGATCAACGCGATCACGCCCGCGAAACTTTCAAGAGTGATTAAAACCGCCGAAAGCTGGCTTCAAAAACGCCGTCTGGACGCGCCGTTTTGCATTGACGCGCTTTGTACGCGCGGCGGCGAATTTGAGCTAATCGAAAACATCACGATGTGATTCACAGACAAACGACGCGGGTTCCGGAAAGCAGATCGTGCAGAGTTTTTTTGTCTTTGCGAAATACGGGCAACAAAACGCCGATCACGCTCGCAAAACTAAGACATTCGCAAATAAAGCGCAGGCAGGCTTGCGGCGGATACATCGTTTTATTCGTTTTGCAATCAAGCACGATCAGACGCATATATTTTTTGCCCGGCGTGTAGCCTTTGCGCGTCCAAAACGCGATTGTAATCAGCGCGAAAACCGCCGTATGCGCCAACCACGCGAGCGCTGGTTTCGCCTCGTATCCAATCGCTAAATTCGCCGCGAAAACAATCGGAATCACAATCATAAAAATATCGATAATCGACGCGACAAATCGCGCCCAAAAACCGGCGGGTTTCAAAGAAATCATAGGCGATCATAGGAAAAAAACGCTAAATCCGCGTTCCCCGCAATCGCGCTTGCGAGGACAAGGCGGGGCGCGAATTGGATACAATGCCGCGAAAAAAGGAAGCGGCATGGAGTCGATTTTTTTGTGCGCGATCAGCAATATAGCAAGCGGAAGTTGCAACGAAGACTGCGGTTTTTGCGCGCAATCGGCGCGGTATCAGGCGAAAATCGAGCGGTTCAAATCCAAGCCGATCGATCGCATTTGCGACGAGGCAAAAGCGGCGGCAAAAGCTGGCGCGGTGGGCTTTTGTCTGGTTACGGCGGGGCGATCGATCGAAGACGATACGCTGGAATACGTCTCGCGCGCGGCGCGGGCTGTGAAAGCGCTGGAGCT
>JAISMA010000065.1 GCA_031276985.1 Helicobacteraceae bacterium
CTTAACACCAAAGAGCGAAGCGCGGCGAGACATAGTTTTAACGTCAAAATTACCAAAAGCGGCAATGAGTGGTGGACCGCAAGCGACGATCCCATCCCTTGCGACTACGACAAAGCCAATTATGTGCGTTAGCGGCTTTTTTCGTCGATCAAAACGCCGTCGCGATCGTATAGTTCTATCCGCATAGGCATTTTGCCGAGCGCGTGCGTAGAGCAGGACAAGCACGGATCAAAAGCGCGAATCACCGCTTCGACGCGATTTAGCGCGCCCTCCGTTATGCGATTTCCGTCGACAAAACGTTTCGCCGCCTGCTCCACGCCGTGATTCATCGCAAGATTGTTATGTCCTGAAGCGATAATCAGATTTACCCACTCGATCAAGCCGTTTTTGTCGATCTTGTAGTGGTGCAAAAGCGTTCCGCGCGGCGCTTCGCTCATACCCACGCCTTCGTAGCGGTTAGGCTCGGCGCGGGCGCGAATGTGCGGGCTTAGAATATCCTCGTCGTTTAGTAGCTCTTCGATCTTTTCAAAAGCGTATATGATTTCTATCAGCCTTGCGTAGTGATAATAAAAACTGCTCAAAACCGGTCCGCGCTCTAGCTGTTTGAACTCCGCGAACTCCTCTTCGGCGATCGGCGTTCCTAATTTGTCGGCAATGTTAAGCCGCGCAAGCGGTCCCACGCGATACGCGCCTTTAGGATAACCTAACGGCTTGTAATAAGGCGATTTTAAGTAACTTTCTTCTTCGATCGCCTCGCCGATATATTGCGCGTAATCGGAAGGCTCTAGCTTGTCGGCTACGATCTTGCCCGTGTGATCGATAACGCGCACTTTGCCGTCGTAATGCTCGATCTCGCCGTTTTCGCCGATTAAGCCTAAAAACAGCGTGGGATAATTCGCAAAAACCCGCGCCTCCTCTTGATATGCGCTTAGCGATTTTTTGAACCAATCCAGCGTTTTTATCGCGGCTTTGAGATGTATCGGAAGCTCGGCTAAAATATCGGCTCTAACCTGCGGATCAAGCGGTTTACGCACGCCGCCCGGCACGATCGCGATCGGATGAATGCGCTTGCCGCCGCCGATTCGCTCGATGATTCGCTGTCCAAAACTACGAATGCCAATGCCCGCTTTCACAATGTCGGGATAGCTTTCCAACGCGCCGAAAACGTTGCGTTTGGACGGATCGCTATCGAAGCCTAGAAGCAGATCGGGCGCGCTCAAATAAAAGAAATTCAAAGCGTGCGACTGCGCGATCTGCGCGAGGTTAATAATTCGCCGCAGATTCGCGCCCGTTTTGGGTATCGACACGGCTAACAGCGCGTCGGCGGCTTTGCTGGCGCTAATTAAATGGCTGACGGGACAGATTCCGCACGTGCGCGCCGTCAAACCGGGCATTTCGGTATACGGGCGACCTTGACAGAACTTCTCAAAACCGCGAAACTGCAACACGTGCAAATTCGCCTTTTCCACCAATCCGTCGTCGTTTAATTTGATAGTGATTTTGGCGTGTCCTTCTATGCGGGTTACGGGGTTAATAGTGATCGTTTTCATATGTTTACTTTCCAAATCGCGTGTGATTAAATATATCATATTCTTTGCCTTCAATCAGGCTTAATAAAATATGATAGATCGCATCCGCCGGCGGCGGGCAGCCCGGCAAAAAGCGGTCGATAAATACCCGCTCGTGTTGGGCGCTGACGCGCTCAAGTTGCTTTGGCACTTCGCGGGACGGGCGAACGCCTTTGTTTGCGTCGCTTAAATCGTCGTAAGCATGTTTGAAAGAGGCTTCCAAACCGACGAGATTACGCATTGCCGAGACGTTGCCCGTTACGCCGCAATCGCCTAACGCCAGCACTATTTTGCTGTTTTTGCGGATTTTGAGCAGTTTTTCCAGATCCTCTTCGCTACTAACCGCGCCCTCGACGATCGCCAGATCGACGTTTGCGGGAAACTCTTTTGCGTCGACGTAGGGCGAACAGACCACCTCTACTTTGCTCGCTATCTCTATCAGCCTTTCGTCCATATCAAGAAAGGACATGTGGCAACCTGAACAGCCATCCAGCCAGACTGTTGCTAAACGAATTTTCGCCATTATCGCCCCCTCTTCATCGCCGTTAAATACGGCAAAAATCCGCGCCGTTTATGTTGCTCGGCTACGGACAGCCCTTTTTCGTTGAGCGCGCCCGTCGGACAAACCTGTACGCACTTTCCGCACCCCGTGCAATTTTCGCTTTCGCCCCACGGACGACCCATTTCGGCGATAATGCGCGATTCCAAGCCGCGCGCGAACACGTCGAGAATGTGCGCGCCTTCGATTTCGTCGCAAACGCGAACGCACCTCGTGCATAGAATGCAGCGGTTTGGATCGTTGATGAATCGTCTGTGCGAGGCGTCCACTTGCATTTTTGGGTAGAGATAAGGAACTTCCACATGAGTTAAGCCCGCTTTCGCGCCCATTTTTTGCAATTCGCAATGCGCGTTGCTCACGCACACGGAACAGACGTGATTTTTTTCGGCAAACAAAAAGCTCAAAACCGTTTTGCGGTGTTTTCTTAGCTTCGGCGTGTCGGTCAAAACGACCATTCCGTCTTTAATGCGCGTGGTGCATGCGGGCTTTAGCTCCCTTTGACCCTCGATTTCCACGAGGCAAAGACGGCACGCGCCCACGTCCGAAAGCCCTTCGATCGAGCAAAGCGTCGGAATGTCGATGTTGTTTTCTCGCGCAATCTGTAAAATGGTCTGATCGCTTCGCCCGCTGAATGCTTGCGAGTTAATGGTTAGCGTTTTTGTACGGGCGCGCTGGACGTTTGTCTCTATCATTCGCTCTCCTTTTTGATCGCCGCGACATACTCGTCTTTGAAGTATTTAAGCGTGGATAGCACGGGATTTGGCGCGGTTTGTCCAAGCCCGCAAAGACTGGTTTCCTTGATCATATGGCAAAGATCCTCAAGCAGATCCAGATCGTTTTGACTCGCCTCTTTTTTTGCGAATTTATCGAGCAGGTTATGCAGTTGCGCCGTCCCCACGCGGCAGGGAACGCATTTGCCGCACGATTCGGTCATGCAAAATTCCAGAAAAAATTTCGCCACGTCGACCATTGAGCTTGTCTCGTCCATAACGATCACGCCGCCGCTGCCCATAATCGAGCCGACGGCTTTTAGCGACTCGTAGTCGATCGGCTGATCGAGAAGCGAAGCGGGAATACAGCCGCCGCTTGGTCCGCCCGTTTGAACGGCTTTGAACGCTTTGCCGTCCGCGATCCCTCCGCCAATCTCAAACACAAGCTCCCGCAAGGTCATGCCCATCGGCACTTCCACAAGCCCCGTGTGTTTAACCTGCCCCGTAAGCGCAAAAACCTTAGTTCCTTTGGATTTTTCCGTGCCAAGTTGCGCGTACCATTCGCCGCCTTTTCTCAAAATCGGCGGAATACTCGCGTAGGTTTCCACGTTGTTCAAAACGGTTGGTTGCCCGTTGAAGCCGCGATCGCTTAAATGCGGCGGTTTTTGACGCGGATTTCCGCGATTGCCTTCGATTGACGCGATCAGAGCGGTAGCTTCGCCGCACACGAACGCGCCGCCGCCGAGTCTCACCTCGACGCTAAAACTAAAGTTAGCGCCCGCGATCTTTTGTCCCAATAAACCGTTTCGCTCCGCCTCTTTGATCGCCTTTCGCAGACGATCGACGGCTACCGGATATTCGGCGCGAACGTAGATAAAACCTTGATCCGCGCCGACGGCGTAACCGCAAATCGCCATGCCTTCAAGCACGCGGTGCGGATCGGATTCCATAACGGCGCGATCCATAAACGCGCCCGGATCGCCCTCGTCGCCGTTGCAAATCACGTATTTTTTTTCGCTGATCGCTTTGGCGACGCTTTCCCATTTCAAGCCCGTGGGATAGCCGCCGCCGCCGCGCCCGCGAAGCGCGCTGATTTTGACCTGCTCGATTGTCTCTTCGGGGCTTAGGTGCGTTAGCGCGTAAAAAAGCGCGTGATAGCCGTCGTTTAGAATATAGTCGTCAAGGCTGTCGGGATTGATAACGCCCGCGTTTTCCAACACGATCTTTTTTTGTTTGGTAAAAAACGGAATATCGGTTTTACAGCGCAAATCATTGACCGTATCGGCGCTTTTTTCGCCTACGATCGCGTCGATTAGCCTTTGCGCGTCGGAGTTTTTGACCTTTTCGTAAACGATCTCCTCATGCTCGCTAGTCGCGCTATTGACCATAACAAGCGGTCCTTGCGCGCATAAGCCGTGGCAGCCTACGGGCTTGATCGCGTAATCCTGCGCGTTTGACTTCTCGCGCAAGCGCTCTTCCAAACTTTTTTTAGTTTCGTCGTTGCCGATCGCAAGGCAGTTTGTACCAAGACAGACGTTGATCTCCTCTTTGATCGTCGCCCGCTTTTCTCGAAGCGTTTTCGTTAGCTCTTCAAGCTCTTCAAGCGTTTGTAGCATTTAACATCCTTTCGCTTTCCGCGATCACGCTCTCTTCGTTGAGGTAGCCCGCCGTTTTTTTGTCGAACACCGCGACGGCGGCAAGCGAACAGGAGCCGAAACAGCGCGCGGTCAAAAGCGAGATTTCGCCGTCTTCGGTTGTTTCGCCGGGCTTGATTTTGTATTTTTTCTCCATAGCCTCAATCAGTTTGCTCGCGCCCTTGATATAACAGGCGGTGCCGGTACAGACGACGCAAGCGTGCTTGCCTTTGGGTTTTAACTGAAAATATTTATAAAACGTTGCGACGCCATAAACCTTGCTTTGCGGCAATCTTAATCCCGCCGCGATAAAGCCCAAAACGTCGTTTTCCAAATAGCCAAACACCTCTTGCGCGACATGCAAAGCCTCTATCAACGCGCTTTTTTCATAGCCGAGTTTGCGCATTGTCCTGTCGACTTGCTTGTAACGGGTGTCTTGTATGGTAGTCGCTTCCGCCATAAAACCTTCCTTCTGTTGGCGATTTGCGTATATAGTAGCCAAATTTTGAATCTAAAGCTACGACGCGACCGCAAAAACATTCGCTCCCCCTCCCGCGCCCGATCGC